>JBDRTC010001305.1:0-4468 GCA_043824335.1 Planctomycetota bacterium
CAACTATTCCAACTTCTGCCGGGTGACGGGGACGCCGGAGGAGTTGATCATCGATTTCGGGCTCAACCCGCAGCCGATTGGCGTGCCCACCGAGGCGATTCCGATCACGCAGCGAATCGTCACGAATTTCTACACCGCCAAGCGGATGCTGCACGCCCTCACGTTGACCGTCCAGCGGCACGAGGCCACGTTCGGCGTGCTGGAGGTCGACGTTCAGAAGCGGGTCAGGCCGGGCCTGATCCAGGCAGCCACGCCTCCCCAACCGCCGGTGCAGCCAGCGCAATAGTCGGGGGCAGTGAATCCCGCGTCGACAGGCCGTTAGTGAACGCGTTGTCCGGGCTTGGCGCCGTCGTCGGGCGAGAGGAGGTAAATCTCCCTGCCGCCGGGGCCGGAGGCCAGGATCATGCCCTCGCTGGTGCCGAATTTCATCTTCCGCGGGGCCAAATTGGCCGCGCAGACCACGAGGCGGCCGACCAGTTCGTCGGGCTCGTACACCCCTTTGATGCCGGCGAACACGGTCTGCCGATGCCCGCCGCCGAGAGAGAGGGTGAGCTTCAGGAGCTTGTTTGCCTGGGGCACGTCTTCGGCGGCGACCACTCGGGCGACGCGAAGATCGACCTTGGCGAACTCGTCGAACGTGATCGTATCGACCAGGGGCTCGTCGGCCAGCGGCCGATCGCTGTCTTGCCACCGGTCCTGATTCTCGCCCGCCGGCACCGGCCCAGCAGGCTCCCCTTCCTGGCTCTCCGCGATCATGGAGTCGACCTGCTCGCGGCGGACCCGTTTCATCATGTGCTCGAAGCGAGTGACGGGCCTGGCCACCAAAGGCTTCTTGGATTCGTCCCAGTGCTCGATCGGCTGGCTCAAGAGTTGGCCGGTCTGCCGGGCCAGGCGGGGGAGCACGGGCGCCAGGTAGATCGCCAACTGGCGAAACAGGTTTAAGCCGATGGTGCAGGCGTCTTGCAATTGGCGGGCCTTCGCGGGGTCTTTGGCGAGGTTCCACGGCGCCGCTTGCTCGATGAACTGGTTGGCGCGGTCGCCCGCGGCGAGGACCTGGCGCATCGCCCGGTTGTAGTCGCACGACTCATAGGCCTCGGCGATCGCGTCTCCATCCTGGGCGGCCCTGGCGAAAAGCCCTCCATCGTCGGGATACCGCCCGGAGAGGCCGGCGTCCTGGATGAACCGGGCCGTGCGGCTGGCCAGGTTCACGACGTTCCCGACCAAATCGGCGTTGACCTTCGCGACGAACTCCTCCAGGTTCATGTCGAGGTCGTCGACCCGCGGGGACAGCTTCGAGGCGTAGTAGTATCTCAGGTACGACGGGTCGAGATGCTTCAGGTAGGTCGAGGCGCGGACGAACGTCCCTTTCGACTTCGACATCTTTTCGCCGTCGACGGTCAGGAAGCCGTGGATATGGACCTTGCTCGGCAGGCTGAACGAGGCCGTTTGAAGCATGGCCGGCCAGAAAAGCGTGTGGAAGTAGGTGATGTCCTTGCCGATGAAGTGGTGGATCTCGGTCTGGTCGCCGCGCCACCAGTCGTCGAAGTTTTCTCCGTGGCGGTCGCACCACTGTCGGGTCGAGGCGATGTATCCGATGGGGGCATCGAACCAGACGTACCAGTAATTGCCGGGTGAGTCGGGGATCTCGAACCCAAAATAGGGCGCCGGCCGGGAGATGTCCCAGTCGAGGAGCGGTTCTCCGAGAAAATGGCCGGCCAGATAGTTGGCCACCTCCGGCTGGAGGTGGTCGCCCCGCTGGGTCCACTGGTCGAGGAAAGGGTGCAACCTCTCGATGTTGACAAAGAGGTGGTTGGCAGTGCGGACCTCGGGCGTGGCCCCCGAGAGGGTGCTCACCGGATCGATCAGGTCGGTGGGGCTGTAGGTCGCCCCGCACTCGCAGCTATCGCCGTACTGGTCGGGCTTCCTGCACTTTGGGCAGGTCCCTTTCACGAACCGATCGGCCAGGAACGTGCCCTTCACGGGGTCGAATAGCTGGGTGACCTCTTTTTCGAGGATCAGACCGCGCCGGCGAAGGGCCGCCCAAATCTCCTCGCAGTACTCGCGATTCTCGGGGCTGTGGGTGCTGCCGTAGTTGTCGAACTCGATGTCGAATCGGGCGAAGTCGTCCACGTGGGCCTTCTGCATCCGGGCGATCAGCTCCTCCTCCGGGATCCCTTCGTTTTGGGCACTGATCATGATCGCGGTGCCGTGCGTGTCGTCGGCACACAGGTACAGGCACCGATGCCCCCGCAGCTTCTGGAAACGAACCCAGATGTCGGTTTGAAGGTACTCGACCAAGTGGCCGATATGGATATGCCCGTTGGCGTAGGGTAAGGCACTGGTGACAAGAATCCGTCGTTTGTTCATGCGTGTTCCAGGGTTCAAGGTTCAGGGGTCAGGGGTCAGGATGTTGCTTCGGACGGTTGTTGTGTCCACAAACAGACACGAGAGTCGTCCCTTGTGTTCGGGAGACGTCGGCACGATAGTCCTGAACCCCGACCTCTGAACCCTCGGTTGGCTGTGGCTGCGCCGCGCCTACGCTGGATTGAGAAATATCTACACGGTGATGGGAGACCGCCTACTCTCGGGGTGGCTGGGGGCGAGTTGCAGGAAACGAGCAGCGAGCCCCCAGCCACCCTGGACTATGCGATCATTTCCCTTTTCGGCTTAGGGCATTGTAGCGGAGCCGATGGCCTCGGGGGAGGCCGATTCAACCGAGCGCCGCCGAGGGGCGGGAAAGTGCGGTTTTTGGTGCGAACCTTGCCGCCGCGAGCAGGGTCTTACTCTTGGATACGGGGCATTTGACGGCCGAGGGCGATCTCGGCCTGACCCGGGTGGGCCAGAGCCCGGTGAGGTTTCATAAGCCTCGCTCGACGGGTGCAACTCCCGTACCCGGCACTCGCACGCCGGGGACGAGCCGGCGTGAGCCTCTTGGCGGTCGATCAGGGCCTGTGGTCCGGCAGCGGCTCCAGGCGATAGGGCGCGAAGCGGCGCGGAGGGCGGATTCGCGCGGGACGCCTGTGGCCCAATCGACCGGGCCGATCTTCCGCGGCCTCCAGCCCATAATCCAGCAACTCGAGCGAACTCTGGCGCACGAGGCGGCCGTCGGCGTCGAACTGCTTGGAGTTGTGGCGGATGACGCCGCCGGGCACTCGGGTGGAAGTGAACGCCACCGTGGTGGTCATCCCCTTGGAATCCTTGTGAACCGCCTTAACGTGGAAAGAGTTCCTGATGATGTTCGCCAGGATCCTGCAAGGCACGTCGACTTCCATCACTTCAACGGTCGTTTCGCCCAGCCGAGTGGTTCCTTCGAGATCGGTTTCGACGCTTTCCCGCTTGAGGATGAAGGGTTCCACTGTATCCGAGTAGTATATCTTGGTCGTCGTTTTACTGGCCGGGCCGCTCACCTCCAACTGCTGAATCTTGCAGGGGATCCTCAGACCCTGGATGGCCACCTCGCCGGCGCCCAGGTGGGAGACTTTGACGTCGCGGCTGGTCAGCTCTCCGTACCAGCCCTGGGTGATGGTCTGGGGCTTCGAGGGGATTGGCTTCCCACCCACCTCGACGACCCTCTCCACTAGCAGCGTAACGCCCTCTTCGGTCAGCTCTTGGAGGGTCGTTCGGGTCTCGGTGGTGCTGACGAGCGTCTCGTTCTCCTCGAACGTTTCCGTCACCACCCGCACCCGCTTCCATGTCCCCTCCTGGAAACAACCCCAAGGATGGTGCCTCCGCGAGATCCCCGTTTCCTGCGCCGCGCCGGCGGCCGACAGGAGGCTCACTAACAGCACTACGATCGAGATGTGCGTACTCAGCGGTCGCACGTATTTTCGCTCCCGGGTCGGTTGCAAGAGCGGCCGGGGCGGCCGCGGCCTCCAGCGGAGGGTTATGACAATGTACGTCACCGACAAATGACATAGCGCAGGGAGATTCGGTTTGTTCCATCATTACCGGAGACTCCGTATCGACTCATTCTAACAGGGCGAACCGCCCCTTTCACCCCGCTCCATGCTCAAATCTTGCCATTCCTTCCCCGCGAACCCCCCGGAAAGGTTGTCGTTGTCCGCCCAACACAACAAACCTGCCACCCGAACGGTGACAGGAACCTTTTCTTGATTGGCGGGGTGGGTTTTGATAGGCTTGTCGTCATGGGACGTCCACCGAGAGTCAATGCCGGAGGGCTGGCGTATCACGTGCTCAACCGCGCCAATGCGCGGATGCGGATCTTCGACGGTCACGGGGGCCTCTCAGCGATCCGCCGGTGCACGACTCGTGGCAGACCGTTCGGCAGCCAGCGCTGGGTCGAAAGGGTGGTTTCCAAGTACGGCCTGCAAGTCACGCTCCGCCCCCGAGGCCGACCCAAGACAAAAAAGGTTCCTGACACCTTTTCTGTCCCTGACGGGACTGCGAATGAAAGCAGACAGCGGATATTCAAGAAATGACACGTCCTACCGGCGACGAGAAGAAGCCC
>JBDRTC010001306.1:0-12620 GCA_043824335.1 Planctomycetota bacterium
GCCCGGTTGCCTTGCGGTGGGCGTTGTCGAAGAAGCCGCTGTAGCTGTCGATTGCGGGGCCGGTCCCTTTGCGGAAGACTCGGAGGATTCGGGCCTGATCGAGATCCCGGTGGAAGGCGGCCCCGGCGGTGTCCTCAACACAATGCACCGGCCAGAGAATCTGCTCCAGGCCGCCCAAGTCCACGACTTCGCCGGGCTTCTTCCCCTCGTGGTTTGCGGCGAAGCTGCCATGATTGGGCGGGTGCCAGTCCTGGGTAGCCACGACCAGATCGAACCGCGCCTGGAGCCGGTTGATGACCGGAACCACCCGATCCCCCTCCGGCACGGCCAGCGACCCGCCGGGACAAAAGTCGTTCTGCACGTCGACGATCACCAGGGCGTTCATATCTCGAAATGAAATCCCTGCTTTGAAAGGCGTCGGTACTTCTTCACGTCGAACCGGTAGAGCCGGGCGGCGCGATGCGCGACCTGTGTCTGGGTCTGGTCTGTGTCCACTAGTAGACCGGTCTGCAAAAACCGGCGGCGGAAATTGCGCTTGTCGATCTTCTCGCCCAGGATCGTCTCGTACAAGTGCTGAAGCTGGGAAAGCGTGAACCTGCGGGGCAAGAGCTCGAACCCGACCGGCTGCCAGCGAACCTTGCCGCGGAGCCGCTCGTGGGCAACGCGCAGGATCCTGGCGTGGTCGAACGCCAGGCGGGGCGGACAGAGCACGGGGAACCAGCCGGCGTCGCAAGCGTCGTCTGCCGCGCGAAGGCGCTGGCCGACGATGTTCACCAACGCGTAGTGGGCCACCGACACCACGTGCTCCCGGGGATCGCGGTCGGGCTCACCAAACGTGTAAAGCTGCTCCAGGTAGATTTTTTTGAGGCCCGTCTCCTCCTCCAGCTCCCGCCGGGCGGCCTCTTCCGGCGTTTCGCCCACGTCGACGAACCCGCCCGGGAAGGCCCAGCGGCCGGCGAAAGGATCGTGCTTGCGCCGGATCAAGAGCACCTTCAGGTCTTCCTCGTCGAGGCCGAAGACCACGCAGTCGACGGTGAGGGCCGGCCGAGGGTATTGGTATGTGTAGGGCATGGGATCATACCTCGGGGAACGACGTCAACAGCTAGCGAAGGGGCGGTGATCCATAACGGAATATCGAATGTCGAACAAGGAATGTTGAAGTGTGAACGGTGCTGCCTACATGTTCTTCTGGGCCGTTTTGATGCTTGTGACGAAAATGGAGATCAGCTCGTTGCACTCACGGAGGATTGGAGCGAGCTTCTCCTTTGGTTCAATCAGAGGTTTGCGCTCGATCATCAGGAGCCAGACGTGCGTCTCCCGCAGCTCTTTCAGCGACACTTTCATCTTGTGGACGAAATCCTTGCGGGATTCGGCACTCTGCGCTTCACCATAATTGGGCGCCGGTGACGTCCCCGACCGCAACAACTGCCCGGCAATGTGATTCCCGATGCGATCACTGGGCAACGCCTCAACCACCTTCATTACCCGCACCGCGAACTCGATCAACCGATCCTCCAAATCGAAGTCCTGGCGCTCCCCCTCATTCATCCTTCAACATTCCTTGTTCGATATTCGATATTCCCAACTCGCTTCGCACCCAACGCTCACCGCGCCACCCTCTCCACGTACCGGCGCAGCTCCTCCAACTCCCGCGAAAACCCGCCGGAGAGGATCGGAAAGCGGCACCAGCTTTTGGGGTCCAGGTTTTCGTCGTCCAGATGAAACGAGGGTGCGTATCGCTCGCGCTTCCACTGGTTCCGGCACCAGAGCCGGAAGAACCGCTCGACCCACGCGTGCAACTCCGACACGCCGCGCTCGGGAAACTGGGATCGCATCAGGCGGAAAACCTCGATGGGCGTCTGCTTGTCGCGGATGGCTGCCCGCTCGATGGCGTCGAGCACCTCGTAGGGCATGAGGTCGTCTTCGTCGGTCTGATTGGCGTCCGAGGGCCGAAGCTCGGCGGTAGGGGCCAGCCGGTTGACGGCGTTCAGGGCGGGGATCGGGTGAAGCCCGGCCGGCCCCACCGTTTCCAGCCAACGAAGCCACGCTCGCAGGAACGCCTTGTCGATGCCTCCAATGGGGCTCAGGCCCCCGCACGTGTCGCCGTCCATCGTGGCGTAGCCGGCGGCCGCCTCCGAGCGATTGCTGGTCGCCAGCAGAAGCGCGTTTTTCACGTTGGCCAGAAGCCACACGCTCGGCCCGCGCACCCGGGCCTGGATGTTCTGCAACGCCAAGTCGTCGCTCCCCCAGGCGAGCTTTCGCCCGAGCACCTGCTCCATCGCCGAGACGTAACGCTCGACCAGTTCGTCGATCTCCAGGCACGACATCTCCGCGCCCAGTGCTTCGGCAAGCCCGGTGGCCGAGTCGCGGGTCGACCGGCTGCTGTTGGTCGACGCCTGGTACACGCAGTGCAGCAGGCGCCGCACCCGGTCTTTCACGCCCTTTACCTCGCGCAAGGCGGGGATATGCCCGAGCGTGTCGCAAAAAGTTCCGTCGCCCAGCTCCGCGGAGGCCAGCTCCACCATCATGGCCACCAGGCACGACGTGGCCGAAGAATCCGCGCCCCCGCTCAGGCTCACCACAAAGCCTTGCGAGCGGCTCTTGCGGAGATAGTCAAACAGTCCCAGGGCGACCGCCCGGGTGAACTCCTCCTCTTTGACGCGAGGGCCGGTCTCCCAGGGCGTTTGCTCCAGGGCCGTCGGCTGAGGCTCGATGTCGGGATAGGCAAAGTCGCAGGAGACGGTGTTTTCGTTCCGGCCGGCCAGATCGGGCTGGAAGCTGCCGGTTCTGGCCCGGGCCATGCGCGTGGCCCCGACGTCGATCACGGCCGTCACCAGTCCGACCGGCAGAAAAGAGAATCGCGGCCCAATGGCCAGGAGTCGCCCGGCCGAGGCGATCATGGCCCCGCCGTCGTAGATGATTCGCCCCGCTTCGTTCCCCAGAAGATTACTGTAGACGTAGCTCACGCCGAACGCCCGCGATCCCTCGATCACGAACCGCTTGCGCACGTCGAACTTTCCGAAGGCAAAATGGCTGGAGCTGGGGTTAAGGATCACGTCGACGCCCGAGAGCGACATCTGGCTCCCCGGCCGCTTGGCGACCCAGGCGTCTTCGCAAATCTCGAAGCCGAGGTTCACGCCCCCGCAGTCGAAGACGAAATCTCCGATCGGGTAGTGCTGGCCGTGGATGGTGATCGTGTCGCGAACGTCCCTTGGCCAGGGCTTGAACCAGCGGGGCTCGTAATGCAGCCCCTCCCCGGCCAAAAACCGCTTGGCCACCAGCCCGGCGATCCGGCCGTCGACTGCCAGGCAGGCACAATCGAACAGGGCGCTCTTGTGCAAGACCGGAAGCCCCAGCGAGACGATCATCCCCTCAGTTTCGGGCACGATCTCATCGAGCACCTCCAGCGCCGTCTGCTGAAGCCCGGCCGAATGGAAGGCATCCTCGCAGCCGTAGCCCGTGATGCACAGCTCCGGAAGGCAGAGAAGCCGGACCTCCGCCTCCCGGGCAGCGCGGATCGCCCGGCGGATGTTCTCGCGGTTGTTCGACCAGTCCAGCGGCGTCTGGTTCAGCACGGCCGCGCCGACGCGGATTCGTATCATCGCTCGATTCCTCGCTCCTTGAGGATGATTTCGGTCTTGCGCTCGTGGAGGCCCATTTCCAATCCCACCGGGTAAACGTGCGGATTGACGAAGCGCTTGATGCGGGGCTGAAACTCGGCGAGCTGCTGTTGGGCCCGGTTGCGGGCGTCGTCGATCGACGGCAGGTCGCACACCAGCTTGCCCTGGCGAAAGACGGGCACCAAGAGGTCGGTGGAGTCGGTGCCGTCGGGAAACATGGTGCCTCGAGTGTTGTCGGCCTGGTCGAGCATCAGGCAATCGCCCCGGATCGGGTGCTCGAGGTCGAAGATCACGTCGCCGATCGCCTGGCCGCCGGCCCGGTACCGCCGCACCTGGAGGATGCCCGGGGTGGAGGTCTTGGCCGTCTGTTCCGAGACTTTCACTTTGTCCTGCCAGGCGCCGTCGGCTGAGCGGATGGCGGAGAGCTTGTACACGCCGCCCAGCGCCGGCTGGTCGTGGCCGGTGACGAGCCTGGTTCCAACGCCCCAAACGCCGATCGCGGCCCCCTGGTCCTTGAGACTGGCGATGAGGTGCTCGTCGAGATCGTTCGAGGCGACGATGGCCGCGCCCGGGAAGCCGGCGTCGTCGAGGATTTTTCGGGCCTCGATGCTCAGGTAGGCCAGGTCGCCGGAGTCGAGCCGGATGCCGACCATCTCGTGCCCCCTTTGGCGCATGGCGCGGCCGACCTCGACGGCGTGCCGAACACCCTGGAGCGTGTCGTAGGTGTCGACCAGGAACACGCAGTTGTTGGGCATGGCCCGGGCGTAGGTCTCGAAGGCTTGCGGCTCGTCGTCGAAACACATCACCCAACTGTGGGCGTGCGTGCCTTTGACGGGGATGCCCAAGAGCCGCCCGGCCAGCACGTTCGAGGTGCCGGCGCATCCGCCGACGTACGCGGCCCGACTGGCCGAGAGCCCGCCGTCGATCCCCTGGGCCCGGCGGAGCCCGAACTCCAGCACCGGCTCGCCGCGGGCGGCCATCACCACGCGGGCCGCCTTGGTGGCGACCAGCGTTTGGAAGTTGACGAGGTTCAACAGGGCCGTCTCGATGATCTGGCTTTGGATCAAGGGCCCGGCGACCCGCACCAGGGGCTCGTGCGGGAAGACGACGGTTCCCTCGGGCACGGCGTCGACGTCACAGGCGAAACGCATTTCGTGGAGGAAGTCGAGAAATGCGGAGTCGAAGATCGGCCTGCCGTCGACTCCGCACACGCCGGCCAGGTAGGCGAGGTCGGCCTCGTCGAAACGGAACCGCTCGAGGTACTCGACCGCCGTGTGGAGCCCGCACGCCACGGTAAACCCGCCCCGAAACGGGTTCTCGCGGAAGAGCAGGTGGAACACGGCCTCGCGCTGGTGGATCCCCGCTTTCCAATAGCCGCAGGCCATGGTCAGCTCGTAGAGATCGGTCACTAGCGCCAGCGACGGCTTGTAAAGATCGGCCAGCGTGCCCATCACGGCCCTTTCCGCCCAGGATGGTCTTCCCTGCGAACCCTTCGTGTCAATTATACACTAAGAGTCCCGGAAGACAACTCTTTCCGCCCGCCATTTAGTGCGCCGTGAATACGCGGCGGGCATCACGGCAAGGTCCTCACGCTCCACAAGGTCAGGTCAACTGCGTGATCAGTGCCTCGAGCGGCAAGAGGATCGCCACCATGACGAACCCCAGAAAGAGAACCACGATGAGCAATGGATAACGCGCCGATGAGCACACTCCACGCGAGCACGAAAACGGACAAGAAAAACCCGGCACGCGGTGGCGGGGTGGTTGCGAGGTTCATGGTTGCTCTCCTGGTTGCTGGCGGTCTTGAAGGACGGATTGCAGCCGTCCCGGAATTCATAAGCGGACAACTGAACCATGCTACCGTGGATTGAAGGCCACATCAACAAGGCTTCCCAGGATAGCTGCGCAATCCTGGGCTATGGGACAGAACCGCTTTGCGGTTCGCTTCCCGGTGTTTCTGGTGACGATGGTTGCCGCGTTGGTGAAGAGCGCTATTCGTCGGCCTCAATCCCAGGGGCAACTTCCCTTTGAGTCAGACTAGTTGCCGCAACTCATCGAGCAACCGCGTGATCATTCCCCCAGTGTGCGTGGAAAAGACTGCCAACCTTAGCGCCCCTTCCGGGCCGAGGCCGGAGTAGGTAGGGAGGTAGGCGATCATGATGCCGCGTTGGGCCAGCTCGCGTTGGATTCGCCGCATGGCGTCGGCCGTGCCGAGGGTGAGCGAGATGATGGGGACGGGCGTGTCGTCTACGTCGAGGCCCATTTGACCGAGGCCGCTCTTGAGGGTGCGGACGTTTGCCCAAAGCCGGGTGCGCATCTCGGGCTGCGTGATGACCAACTCCAGCGCCCGGGCGCTGGCCGCGGCGGCGGGGACGGGCGGGGCGCTGGCGCCGGCGAAGTAGGGCGAGGTGGACTTGATCCGGCCGATGACCGCCCGCGTGCCGGGGATAATCCCCCCAAAGCCGCCCAGGGCCTTGCTGAGCGTGCCTGAGAGGAGCAGGCAGGGTGGTGAATCGGGCTTGCCGCGGTCGGGCACGCCGACGTTTACGCCGAGCGGCCAGAGCCCGGCGTGCTCGAACGTGCCGCGTCCGTTTTCGCCGAGCACGCCCAGGGCATGGGCGTCGTCGAGCATGAGGATCGAGCCGGGATAACGGCCGAGGATGTCGCGATACTCCGCAACCGGCGCGATCGTGCCCCGGGCGGAAAAGACGCCGTCGCTGATCACCAGCGGGCGTCCGCCCGGCGGCAGTTTACGGCGAAGCTCGCCGGCCAGCGCTTCCGCATCGGCGTGGTCGAAGACGTGCACCGGCTTGCCGAGTCGATGGGCGGCGTCGACAACCGAGTAGTGCGAGCACTCGTCGACGAAGACGGCGTCGACCGTGTTCTCGGTGAAACGCGCGAGGATGTCGCTACCCACGTAGCCCGACATGAAGTAGAAGGCCGCCTCGGCGCCGAAGAACCGGGCGGCCTGGCGTTCCACGTCGAGCGTGGGCGGCGTGTCGCCGAAGCCTGCGCGGGTGGTGGCGCTGGCGATTCCGTATCGCTCGGTGGCCTCGCAGGCGGCGCGGATCACCTCCGGGTGGCCCTGCAATCCCAGGTAGCCCGTGCCTGCGAAGTAAAGGTAGCGGCGGCCGTCGATCACCGTCTCGGCCCCGGGCGGACTCTCGATCACCGGCATCGTTCTTCCTCCGGTTGTGGTGACGGGCCCATCCTACGGTTCGGCTTTCATTTCGACAAGCTGGCGGGAGTCGGAAACGAACGCCCCGGGCGGGCCACTTGTTTCGACAGTTCAGACCCGTACAATGGATCTCGCTCGAAACAGGCTGGATTTGATGGATTGAAAGGCATTGCGAGACTCTGAGCAACAGGAGCCGGAAGATGAAAGCGACAAAGCCAATCCTGGGGACGAGCGTCGCGATCGTGGGGGCGGTGATCTCCCTCCTCTCTCCCACGGGATACGCCGCGCAATCCGCGCGCCGACCCAACATTCTCTTTGTCTTCACCGACGACCACGCCTCGCACGCCATCAGCGCCTACGGGTCGAAGATCAACCAGACGCCCCACATCGACCGGTTGGCCAAAGAGGGGATGCTGTTTCGCAACTGCTTCGTGACCAACTCGATCTGCGCCCCCAGCCGGGCGGTGATCCAAACCGGCAAGCACAGCCACGTAAACGGCGTGATCGACAACCGCGTGGAGTTCGACAACACCCAGCAGACGTTTCCCAAGCTGCTCCAAAAGGCCGGCTACCAGACGGCCATCATCGGCAAATGGCATCTCAAGGTCGAGCCGACCGGCTTCGACTACTGGAAGGTGCTGATCGGGCAGGGCACCTACTACAACCCGCGGCTGCGAACGCCCGAAGGGATCATCAACCCGACGGGCTACACGACCGACATCATCACCGACCTGGCGATGGAGTGGCTCGACAAGGGACGCGACCCTTCGAAGCCGTTCATGCTCATGTACCAGCACAAGGCCCCGCACCGGGAGTGGCTCCCAGGGCCCGATCACCTCACGATGTACGACGACGTCGAGATTCCCGAACCGCCCACGCTCTTTGACGACTACACGGGCCGCACCTCGGCGGCCAAGTGGGCCTCGATGACCATCCGGCGGCACATGAACGACCTCGATCTCAAGCTCGTTCTGCCGAGATACCTAAACGACCAGCAGCGCAAGCAAATCGAAGCCGCGTACGGCCCCAAGAACGAGGCGATGAAAAAGGCCAACCTCCAGGGCAAGGACCTCGTCCGCTGGAAATACCAGCGGTACATGAAGGACTATCTCCGCTCGATCGCCTCGGTCGACGACAACCTCGGCCGGGTGCTGGACCACCTCGATCAGTCGGGTCTGGCCGAGAACACCGTGGTGATCTACAACTCCGACCAGGGGTTTTACCTGGGCGACCACGGCTGGTTCGACAAACGCTGGATGTACGAAGAATCGCTCCGCATGCCGCTCGTGGTGCGCTGGCCGGGCGTGACCGGGCCGGGGAGCGAAAACCGCGACCTGGTGCAAAACCTCGATTTCGCCGAAACCTTCCTTGACATGGCCGGCGCCCCGGTCCCCGCCGACATGCAGGGCCGAAGCCTCGTGCCGCTGTTGAAGGGCCAAACGCCCGGCGACTGGCGAAAGAGCGTCTACTACCACTACTACGAGTTTCCCGGCTGGCACGACGTGAGGCGGCACTACGGCGTTCGCACCGATCACCACAAGCTCATCCACTACTACACGATCGGCGAGTGGGAGCTTTTTGATCTGGAGAAGGACCCGGACGAGCTTCGGAGCGTCTACGACGATCCGGAGTATGCCGACGTGGTCACCGAACTCAAGACCGAACTCGTCCGGTTGCGGAAAGAGTGTAAGGCCGACGAGTTCCAGGAGCCGCCCGCGGCGCCGGTGCCCGCCAACGTGGAACTCGAAATGGTGCTCTGCTACGAGCCGACGGCCCTGGACGCAGGCACGATTGCCGACGCCTCGGGCAAGGGCCATCACGGCAAGCGGCAGAACGTGGAGCTTGTCGAGCTTGACGAGGCGTCCGGCAGCCGCGCCCTGAAGTTCTTGGGCAAGGGAGCGGTCGTCGTCGGGCCGCCTCCCGAAAGCCTCGACCCCACGTACCGGCCACTTACCGTGGGGGCCTGGTGCAAGCCGGAAGCTCCCGACGGCGTTATCGTGGCCCACGGTAACCAGGTCTTCGGGTACAGCCTGTACCTGAAGGACCGGGTGCCGCATTTCGCCGTTCGGCTCTCCGGGCTTCTGGTTGAAGTACACGGCAACGAGCCGGTCGAGGTCGACAAGTGGGTACATTTGGCTGCCACCATCGCCGCAAAAGGGCGGATTACGATCTATCAGGATGGCGGCGAGGTCGGGGCACTCGACGAGGGGCACTTCGTCGCCCAGCCACCCCGCGACGGCTTCAACGTGGGCGCCGACCTCGGGGGCCGCGTCGGAGAATATGATACGCCGATGCACTTCCGGGGATTGATCCGGGACGTGCGCTTGTACTGGGGCGTGCTGGCCGACCTCAAGCCGTGGTGCAACCCCGATGCCTCCCAAAGGGGCTACTCCCATGCGATCGACGCTTGCGGGCCTTGGATCGTCGCCCCCAGCGGGAAGCCTGTGCTCCGCTACATGGCCAACAACCCGGTGGCCAGCAAGCTCACGGCCAACAGCGTTTGCTGTCTTCATCCGGTGTCGACGCCATCGGGCGAGGTGGTCACGGCGTTTGCGCCGGAAGATCACCCGCACCATCGCGGCGCCTTCCTGGCCTGGTACAAGATGACGGGCGACAAGGAAGCCGACTTCTGGGGCTGGGGCGAGTTCGCGCCAACCGAGGGCCGGGTGATCGAAAACCGCGACCTGGCGACGGAGGGGAAGCGAGAGGAGGCGGAGCTGCGCGCCCAAAACGAATGGCTTGTCGATGGTTCCCCGATGGTTCATGAACGCCTCAGCGCGACGGTCCGCCAGCAAGGGCCTGCCAACGTGATCGACCTTCGCTACGAGCTGAAGCCGACCGCCGAGGTGGTTCTCGACCAGGCGGCCTTCGGCGGGTTCTGCGTCCGTTTGCGCAAGGACGGCGAGATCACGTTCACCGGCCCCGAGGGCCCGGTTTCACTGCCGTGGCCCCACTATCTCAAGCCGGAAACCGACTGGCCGGGGGCTGATTGGTACGATCTTTCGGTCAAGCTCGAGGGCGGCAAGACCGTGGGCGTGAGCGTTTTGGACCATCCCGGCAATCCGCCCACCGCCTGGCACAACCTGGCGAACCTGGCGATGATCAACCCCTGCATCCTCGCCGCCGGCCCCGTTACGCTCAAAAAGGGCGAGCCCCTGGTGCTCCGCTATCGGCTGGTGGCCCACGACGGACCGGCGCCGATCGAGCTGCTCCGGACTCTCTCCGCCCAGTGGCGAGGCGAGTGAATCATGGCCCTGGAACGACGTTAAGTCTCCGCGAAGTATCACATGAAAGGAGAGACGCGATGACGAGCAGTCAGTGGATTGGCAAGGTCTTGGCATGGTCGGTGGTGGTCATCGTCTTGGGGGCATGGACGGCCGCGGCAACGGCCCAGCAGGCGGTGGACGTGGTCCACGAGCCGTATCGGTTGGACACGGGCCTCACGTCGCGATCGATCTCGTTCGAGAACCCAACCGGGGCCCCCGGCGAAGGCGGCAAGGCGGCCAGCAATTTGGGCCCGACACGCAAGGGTTCGCCCAGCCGGGGGATCGAGCCGGGCCAGACCGTTGAGCTTTGCGACATCGAGGGCCCCGGCACGATCCGGCACATCTGGCTCACCACCGCCCGGGACCCGGTCGCCCAGCGGGCCATGGTTCTCCGCGTCTGGTGGGACGGCCAGGAGCACCCCAGCATCGAGTGCCCGGTGGGCGACTTCTGCGGCTTCGCCCACGGAAAGATCATGCCGTACCACTCCGCGGTTCACTCCGTGGGTCCCACGGGCGGGCGGAACATCTGGCTGCCGATGCCTTTTGTGAAGCGGGCCCGGTTCAGCTTCACCAACGAGGGCGAGAAGACCGTGCCGCTTTACTACCAGATCGACTACACGATCGGCGACGAGCACCCTGAGGACGTGGGCCGCTTGCACGTCCTCTTCCGCCGCGAGAACCCGACGACGGCCAAGCAGGACTTCGAGCTCTTGCCCGAGCGGAAGCAGAAGGGCCGGTTCATCGGGTCGGTGATCGGCATCCGCAACCTGCACCCGGATCAGTGGTGGGGCGAAGGCGAGGTGAAGGTCTTCATGGACGGCGACACGGAGTTTCCCACCATCTGCGGCACGGGGAGCGAGGATTACGTCGGCCTGGCCTGGGGCATCCAGCAGACGCCCTTCTCCTACAACGGGTGCAGCCTGAACCAGAACAACTTCATTTCGATGTATCGCTGGCACCTGCCCGACCCGATCGCCTGGCGCGAGCAGGCCCGGATCACGATCCAGCAGATCGCCTATAAGAAGGGCCTGGCGGAAACCGAGGACGACTGGTCGACGGCCACGTTCTGGTACGAGCCGACCCCCAGCGCCCCCTTGCCCGAGATGCCCGACCTCCAGGCCCGCACGGCCGACGTTTGGCAGGATTGACTGCTCTCGGCAATAGAAAACCATCGTTGGGGTGGCAGTTGTACTGCCCATCGTTGGGGTGGCAGTTGTACTGCCACCCCTTGTGACGCACGCCCCGGGGAGGGGACATTCCGCATCCTCGACAGGAGACGCCAACGTGACGGCACCCGCGGTGGTCAAGGAGTTGGTCGAGCGGTTCGATAGTCATCGGGATGTCTACCGATCCGACCAGTACAACGAGGCGCAGCTTCGGGAAGAGTTTCTGAACCCGTTCTTCAACGCCCTGGGCTGGGATGTCTACAACAAGAAGGGATACGCCCAGCCTTACAAGGAGGTCATTCACGAGGCGGCCATCAAGGTCGGTGGCCATACCAAGGCCCCCGACTACTGCTTTCGTGCCGGCGGTGGCGTGCCCTGCTTCTTCGTCGAGGCCAAGAAGCCTTCGGTCGACATTCGCGAGGCTCTCAGCCCTGCTTTCCAACTGCGACGATACGCCTGGAGTGCCAAGCTCCCGGTGAGCATTCTCACCGATTTCGAGGAGTGGGCCGTTTACGACTGCCGGGTTCGCCCGGTCAAGACTGACCGGGCCTCCACGGCCCGGGTCATGTACCACACGTACACCGAGTACATCGACCGTTGGGACGAGCTGGCAGGGCTCTTCTCGCCCGAGGCGATCCGCCGCGGGGCGTTGGACAAGTTCGTTGTTTCCAAGAAGGTCAAGAAGGGCACCGCCGAAGTCGACGATGCCTTTCTCAGCGAAATAGAAGAGTGGCGGGAGGCGCTTGCCAGGAACATCGCCCTGAGAAATCCCCAGCTCTCGCAGCGCGATCTCAACTTCGCCGTGCAGCGGACCATCGACCGGATCGTCTTCCTGCGAATCTGTGAGGATCGCGGCATCGAGCGCTACGGAACGCTCCAAAGCCTTCCGAACGGGCCGAACGTCTACCGGCGGTTGGCCGAGCTGTTCCAGCGGGCCGACGAGCGCTACAACTCGGGCCTCTTCCACTTCACGCCCGAAAAGGGCCGCCCCGAGCCGCCCGACGAGCTGACCCTCGGGCTGGCGATCGACGACAGGGTTTTGGCGGGCATCATCCGCGATCTCTACTATCCCGACAGCCCCTACGAGTTCTCCGTCTTTGCCGCCGAGATTCTCGGGCAGGTCTACGAGCAGTTCCTGGGCAAGGTGATCCGGTTAACCAAGGGGCACCGGGCAGTGGTGGAAGACAAGCCGGAGGTCAAGAAGGCCGGCGGCGTCTACTACACGCCCGCCTACATCGTCGACTACATTGTCGAGCACACCGTCGGCAAGCTGCTGGGAGTTGAGAGTGGAGAGGGGAGAGTTGAGAGGGAAGAGGGGAGCGGCGAAAGCGCAACACCCCCTCTCCCTCCGGGAGAGGGTTGGGGTGAGGCCGGCGTCCACACCAGCAGC
>JBDRTC010001307.1:0-3380 GCA_043824335.1 Planctomycetota bacterium
GGTCTTCGCCCTGAATGCGCGGGAGCTGATCCCGTACCTTCCCGACGCGGTGCCCGGCTGGTTCCAGGCGGTGCTGGCGCTGTACGACTCGAAGGGAAAGGAGTTGAAGTTCGCCGATGATTTCCGGTTCCACCCCGACCCGGTCCTGGCCTTTGAAGTCCCCGAAGACGGCGAGTACGTGATCGCGGTTTACGATAACATCTTCCGCGGCCGCGAGGACTTCGTCTATCGCCTCGCCGCGGGCGAATTGCCGTTTGTCAGCGGGATTTTTCCCCTCGGCGGCAAGGTCGGTGAGCCGACGAGCGTCGAGATGCGGGGCTGGCACCTGCCCGAGGATCGGCGGATCGTCGATTTCCCCACGCCGGGCATCTATCCCCTTTTCGTCCGCAAGAAACACGACGCGCTCTCGGAGCGGAAGCTCGACCTGATGATCGACTTGGAACTCTCGACGGACGCCGAGTCGGTGTCGAGCACCGAGTCGGTCTCCAACCGCGTGCCCTTCGCCGCCGACACGCTGCCGGAATGCCTGGAACAGGAGCCGAACGACTCGCGGGAGAGTCCCCAGCAGGCGGCGCTGCCGATCATCGTCAACGGGCGGATCGACACCGCTGGCGACTGGGACGTGTTCCGCTTCGAAGGCCGCGCCGGCCAGGTGGTCTTCGGCGAAGTTCGTGCCCGGCGATTGGGTTCGCCACTGGATTCGGTGCTCCGAGTGACCGACGCGACCGGCAAGCAACTCGCACTGAACGACGAACACGAAGACCCGGGGGCGGGGCTGGTCACGCACCACTCTGATTCCATGCTCCGCGTCGCCCTGCCCGCTGATGGGACGTATTTCGTTCACCTGGGCGACATCCAGCAGCACGGGGGTACCGACTACGCGTACCGCCTGCGGATCAGTCCTCCGCGGCACGATTTCGAGCTTAGGATCGTGCCGTCCAGCATCAACATCCGCGGTGGCGGGACGGTGGCGCTGGCCGTCCACGCGCTGCGGAGAGACGGTTTCTCCGGAGAGATCGCCCTGGCCTTGAAAAATACCCCGCGGGGCTTCAAGCTGCACGGGGCCCAGGTACCGGACGGCCAGGACCAGGTCCGGCTAACGCTCACCGCCCCGGCGATGACAAAGAAGAGGGTAGTCACTCTGTCGCTTGAAGGCCGCGCGACGATCGACGGGCACCAGATCGTTCGGCCGGTCGTCCCCGCGGAAAACATGATGCAGGCCTTCGTTTACTGGCACTTGGTCCCTGTTAACGAATTGAAGGCGGTTGTGTCGGCGGGTGCGGCGATGAAGACGACCGTGGCGATCCTCAGCGAGCTTCCGGTCAGCATCCCCGCAGGCGGGACGGCCGCGGTTCGGATGGGAGTACCCGCCCGCGGGGCCTTCGATCAGGTCCACCTCGAACTGGACGAGCCACCCGAGGGCATCGTGATCGAGAAAGAGTCCCCAAGTGGCCAGGGCACGGAAATCGTCCTGAAATGCGATGCCGCGAAGCAGAAGCCCGGCCTGAAAGGGAACCTCATCGTCAATGCCTTCGCCGTGAGATCCGAAGAAGCCTCGCAAGAAAACCCACGGCCGCGCGGCCGGCCCACTCCGCTGGGCATGTTGCCCGCGATCCCCTTTGAAATCGTCGCCGCGGACTGATTGGGACGAGCGACGCGGAATCTCCTGATCCGGCGTCGAAGTCCATAACGTCACTCGTCCTTGGCTCCGCCGAGGGTGATGGAGATGTTGTACTTGTCCTGCAGGTGAGTGTGGGCTCGACTGGCGTGGCTGTCTTTCGGGAACTGCTTGCACACTTGCTGGAAGGCCTTGATAGCACGCTCCTTCGCTCCGGATTCCTCCAACGTGTAGGCGACCTGCAGCATCGCCCAAGGCGCCGAATTGGAGTCGCCGCCGGCAACCTGCATGTAGAGCGCAATGGCTTCCTTGAACTGCTTGAGCCTGCGCTGGCAGTGTGCCATCTCCCTGTAGTTGGCGGGGAAGTTCGTGCACTGCCGATACCAGCCGATTGCCTCCTTGTGCTGACCGGCGTCACGGTACGCGCACGCCACTTGGGCGTAGAAGATGACGTTGGTGCCGAGTTGATAGCAGGCTTCCCAGATCTCGGCTCTCACGCCGGAGTGGTCGTCGCACCAGGCATCGCCGATGTCACCCGGATGGTAATAGCATACCCAACGCCCGTCCTTCCACCACCCCAATGCCTCCTTGCCGCCGTGCGGCGCCACGTACGGCAGGAAGGGAATCTGGTACGGGACGCGGTGGATCACGTCGTCCAGCGGGATCGGTACCGGGCGGACGTCGGGCAACACACGATTCATCATGCTGATAAACTGGTTGTGGAAGTGCCGGCTCCCGCAGTTGTCGGCGAAGATCATGCCGTGTTTCCGGAGCAGGTAGTCGCCAAGGATCTTCAGTTCGGAGTTGGACAGGGAGATGTTCTTCTGGCCTGTCATGAAGACTAAAGGTGGACTTTTGTCCGGGGGGAAACTTTTCAACTGCGCGATCCGGCGGGATTCCGTTTTGTCGGCCACTCGGTGATTGGTGCGGATACCGTACTCGATCAACATGTTCTGATCGCCGCCTATTCCGAAATTCCGATCCCAGTCGCCGCCCGAATACTCCAGCCGAATGAACCGCACTTTGCCGCGAGCCGTCCCGCCGCCGAAGCCGGCGCCGCTGCCTTCGCCGTAGCCGATCGTGTAGGCGTGCTCGGTGGCTTCGTTTAGGTTGAGCTTCACTTCGTCGATCGGCGGCACGTCGAAGAGAATCGCGCTATAGGGGTTGACGACGTACTTCTTGCGGATGATCTTCTGGACCTTGACCGTTTGTGCGATCGTCTTCTGCTGTCCGCCGCCAGCCGGCAGCTCGTAGATTTCCTCACAGCCCTGCATTTGGCTGAGCAGCAGCAACGCCAGCAGGAAAAACAGGGAATAACTGACCAGCGCGGCCATGGACTGGTTAAGCTTCCCGCAGCGTTGGCCGTAGTACCAGGCTTCGGGGTCGAGCGGGTTCCAGGTCGGTTCGACCATCTGTTCGGCAGCCGCGCCGCCAGCGAGCGGCGCGGCCGCCAGTGCTGCGGTTCGTGCTTCGAGACGACCCGCGGTTCGCTTCGCCTCCAGCCGCTGCGCGGCCCGGTCGACAAACCAGACCACCCAGCCCAGCCCGATGAGAAACAGTCCTACGGTGCCGTACCGGGCGAGGTTCGCGCGGAGTGCATCCCAGATCATCCAGTCGGCGGCCACCAGCGAAAGCTGCCACCACACGACGTAGAGCACACTGAGGAAGAAGCACACGGTAGAGTCGACCCGGCGCACGCTGCAGGCAGCCCACACGCACCATAGGAGCCCCAGTATGACGAAAAAGATCAGCAAGTTGAACG
>JBDRTC010001308.1:0-4284 GCA_043824335.1 Planctomycetota bacterium
ACCGAATTAGATCGAACCTTTCCTTTTTCACGGCGGTCAGACACCGTGGCAACTAAGGCCTCACTTTACCGGAACGCCCCGGCATGTCAACGCTGAGTGCCTCGCGACGGGGATGCAGGCATCGTGGCAAAGGCCGCGACAAGTGGAATGGCGCGGGCTGGCGGTCTCGGCCGTTGTGGATATGATAGGGAGGCTGGTTCAGAGGGCCGATCGCGACACTGCCTTCCACGCGGCGAGCCAGAACCTGACAAATGCGAGAACAACAGCCTCCACTCGGAGCAGACCATGACGGACGAGTCGTCGCTCGGCAAGTACCGCTATTTTCTCAAAGACACGGTCCGCCAGACCATCGATTTCTCACAAACCGGTCAAGGCCGGGGAGTCCATCCTCCCCCTATCGAAAAACCGTTCGCGCCCGACGCCCAGCGGGTGGATCTCGTTCCGCCCGATCGGTTTGAGAGCATTGAGGGCGTGGACGTTCTGTCCGCCATTCGCAACCGCAAGAGCCGCCGGAATTTTGGCCGCCGGCCGCTCACCCTCGAAGAGCTTTCCTTCCTGCTCTGGGCGGCCCAGGGGATCAAGCAGCGAATCGACCGCTTCACCGCCCTGCGGACCGTCCCCTCGGCCGGCGCCCGGCACGCGCTGGAAACCTACCTTTGCGTCTTCCACGTAGAAGGGCTTGACGCCGGTTTCTATCGCTACCTGCCCTTGGAGCATCAGCTCCTCTTCGAGTTCCATGAGGATCGTGCTTCCGAGAAGCTCGCCGAGGCAACGCTGGACCAATCCTTCACGGGAAAGTCAGCAGTCACTTTCATCTGGACGACCATCCCGGCGCGCATGGAGTGGCGTTACGATCTGGCAGCCCACAAGGTGATCGCCATCGACGCCGGGCACGCCTGCCAGAACCTCTACCTCGCCTGTGAAGCCATCGGCGCGGGAACCTGTGCGGTCGCCGCCTACCACCAGGAATTGATGGACCAACTCTTGCGGATCGACGGAGAAGACGAATTCACCATCTACCTGGCGCCGGTGGGGAAGATGTGACGACTGTGGATCGACGTTGAGTCTACTGACGGGAGATGTGCCGATGCTCCGATGCATACTGCTCGTCGCAACCGTGGTCATCTCGCCTTGCACTCTTCACGCCGCGACGCTCACGCCGGCCGGCGCGGAGCGGTTCTTTGTTACGCCCGGCGAGCCGGCGGTGCTGCGGTGGCGCGTTGAGTCGGGCACGATCGAGGGGCCGATCCAGGCCGTCGTTCACGACTATCAGGACAGGCCGATCGCCACGTTACCTGTAAAAGTGACGCCCGAGGGCCTCGTGGAATTGACCGTCGAGCTTGCGCCCGGGTTCTACGAGATCGAGCTGCCGGCGGCCGAGCAGCGGTTCGGCATGATGGCGCTTGCGGCCCACGAAGGCGCGAAAGACCCGTTCTTTTCGATCGACGCGGCCATGTCGTGGCTGGTCCATGGCGACGAGGTCCGCGAGAGCCTTGTCAAGGTGCTCGAGCGATCCGGCGTGGCCATGTCGCGGGAGCGGCTCAACTGGGCCGAGATCAGCCCGGCCAAGGGAACGTGGGATTGGGAAAGCCCCCGGCGCTACGAAACGCTCAGGCGGTCGTACGCCGATCGTGGCGTCGACGTGCTCGAGATGTTCCACGGCACGACCCGCTGGGCCGGGCACGTGGAAAAGTACCCCGACGACCTTGTGGGCACCGCCCAAGCGTGGCGCGAGATCGGCCTCCGGTGGCGATCGACCTGGGACGCCATGGAGGTCTGGAACGAGCCCGATATCTTTTTCGGGGGAAACCTGCCGGCCGATCAGTACGTGCCGCTGGTGAAGACGTTCGCTTACGCGTTCGCCCGGGAACAGATCGACGTGCCGATCGTCGGCGGCGTTTTCGCCCACTACAACCGCAAATACCTCGACAATGCCGCGAACAACGGGCTCCTGGACTCGATCGACGTGGCCAGCTTTCACACGTACGGCCGAGCCCCGGGGATGGAAACCTTGATCGAAAACTACCGCTCCTGGCTCGCGGCCCATGGTCACGAGGCGATGCCCTTGTGGCTCACCGAGTGCGGCCGGCCGAGGAAGCGGGGGCCCGACCGTCCGCCAGCGGTTCAGGTCGCCGAAAGCGCTCTGGACATCACAATGAAAGCAGACGAGTCGCGGGCGTGCGGCATCGCCCGGTACTTCGCCTTCGTCTGTCCCTTCTACGGGGAGGGGGACAACAATTTCGGGATGATGGGCCGGCGAGCCACACCGCTTCGGTCGATGGCGGCTTACGCCCGGCTGGCCTCGCTCTTGGCCCATAAGCGTTACCTGGGCGATTTGAACTGCGACGACGCGGCGCTTCAGCGGGCCCGCGTGTTTGGCGACGATCGCGCGGCGGTGGCCGTGTTCTACACGGGCCGGTCCGATCCCGAAGCAAAGTTGAAGCTCGACCTGCCGGTCCAGCGCATCGAGGGCATCGATGGGCGCGCGCTCGATGCGGCCGAAGACGGCTCGGTGCCGGTGCCCGACGGGCTCGTTTACGTCTGGAGCGACCCCGCGAAGCTCGGCGATCGTCTCCAAACCGACACGCCGGCCATGCGGATGTCGTCGATCGAGCCTGAAACGGCGCAACGACGCCAAGCCCCCTCGCCGATCGTGCTCCGCTATCAGTTCGACGAGGCCGCCGTGGAGGCCAGGTCCGAGGGGTATCGCGTCAAGGCCCAACCGCCGGGCAAGATGCCGTTGACGGTCCGGGTGTTCAATTTGTCCACGGAGCCTCGTGATTTGAGGCTGGCGCTGCGGCTGCCGATGAAGGACCCGGATTCCACGTCGTTTGCGATCCTCCCGGACAGGCGGCCCGTAAGCGCGCCGGCCGAGGGTTTCGTCGACGTCGGCTGGAAAATCGACCTGGAGGAAGCCTTCGCCGCCTCCGGGCACGTGGGAGTGGAGGTCCTGGCGACCGACGAGGCAGGCCGCAACGTTGCCTCGCTGGCGATCGACCTGAGCGGGGAAGCCACAATGGAGCAAGTGCTCAACCGGTATCCGGGTCGGGTTCGCCTTCCGATCAACGATCTCTCGGCATGGACGGCGAACATCGTAGGCCACGGCGAAATGACGATGGACGCGACGCCTGAGGAGGCTTGGCGGCTCAACGCCCAATTCGGTGAAGGCGATCGCTGGGGCTACCCGTTTTTCAAGCTCTCCGACGACGTCGACGTGAGCCGGTTTGCAGCGCTCGTGCTTAGGGCCCGATCTCACCAGCCGGCAACGGTGCGGGTTTTCCTTTGGGAGGGCGACCAGAGCGTGGGCTACATGTCGGCCGGCTCCGTCATCCCGGCCGACGGCGAGTGGCACACGGCCGTCGTCCCTTTTCGCGACTTGGTGCTCTGCGGGGCCACTACGCCCGACGCCAACCACGAGCTCGACCTCCCCCTGGTCAAACGAATCTCGATCGGCTTCAACACCGAAGCCGGCGAGAACACGCTGGAAGTGAGCGACGCCTACATGGTGGGAAACGGCGGCTAGGGCCGAACCTTCTCCATCGTCGGTAGTTCGCCGGCGGCGAAACCCTGCCAGCGGACGTCGACCTCGTCGACGCCGGGTACGCCGGCGTGCATCCACAGGCCGTAACGCAGCCTGAGCGGTTGGCCCGGCTGGATCACCAACGGGCGGTTGAGCGTGAGGCAGGCGCCCATCCAGCCGTCGCCGCGCACGTGAAACGGGGTGGGATGGTCGGGATTCGACGGATGGTCCATCAGCGCGATCCCGCCGGTCGCCTCGCGGGTCACCGGGCCGCTGTAGTCGACCCATCGGGCCGGCTTGCGAAAGACCTCTTGCTCGTTGATCTGGCCTTCGGAGTTGAGGATTCGGCCGCCGCCGTCGTGCGTGCCGATCGTCTTGGCCATGCGGACGCCGATAATCCCGAACGGCGTTTGGCCGAGCGTCACCGGCTCGCCAGCGGGCGACTCCAATTGGAGGTCGATCGTCATCGCCCACTGGCCATCGTCCATCGGCTCGACGCCGATCCGCCGCCGCTCGATCATTAGCGTCTTTGCGCCCGACTGCTGCCAGGCGTTCGTCGTGAGCATCCACGCCCGCTCGGGGCCGTCGTCGTACTGCTCGACGCGCTGGTGCACGATCTGTCCCTCGCCGGTGTTCGCCCAAAAGGTGACGCCCTCCACGTCATTGTGCGAGATCCACACCGAGTTGTGATGCCCGTGCCCGACCGGGTCGTGCGGATGCCCCATGCGGGTCAACGGCCGTCCGGCCGGGCCCATGACCGGATA
>JBDRTC010001309.1:0-2445 GCA_043824335.1 Planctomycetota bacterium
CACCCAAGCTGGCCTCTGGTCAGACCTTGCTGTTTGACCTCTGAGATACCAACCCAAAGAGCCGGATGTGTGGTCCACAAGTCCGGTTCCGTGAGAGGCCTGGGGGAGCAATCCCCCAGGCCTACTCGACAGCCGCGGGGCGCGCTGTTCTGGTCGCGTATTAGTGCAGAATCATGGGCTCTGCCGAGCCGAGCTCGGCAGGGGCCCTGCGGGAAGCGTCTTTTCGTGCGTCTGGGTCGCTTGCTACACTGGTGATCGCCAAGTTAAGAAATCGCTCAATCTATCCACGGATTACTTCGAGGAGGGAGCGCGACCATGCAAAGGGCATCCGTTCGCTTTTGGATTCTTCTCGGTCTCTTCCCGGCCGCCACGTTTTTCGACGGCTCGGGCGCGGCCCGCGCCCAGGACCGGGAGATCGCGGCCGTCCAGTACGAGCGCAAGACCATCTACCACAGCCCCGAGACGCCCGGTTTCACCTGTTGGACGGGCACGTGGGTGATGCCCGACGGCAGCGTGATGGTCTGCTTCACGCAGGCAACGGGGCCGGTGGAAGGCCGTCCCCGCGTGCCCAAGGAGATCGGAGACAAGCTGTGCTGGCCGCCGCCGGGCCGTCCGCTCTACGACATGACCGGGCTCGATCTGCGAAACGTTCACCTGCGCTCCTTCGACGGCGGCCAGACCTGGAAGCAGGCAAGCGCCGATCCCTTCCGGTCCTGCATGAACGGCTCGACGGGCCAATGCGAAACGGCGCTCTCCAACGGAACCGTCCTCCGCGGCGTGTGGGGACACTACCTGCCCTATGACCCAAAGCTCCCCAAGACCGGCTACCTCCAGCGATCGCACGACGCAACCGAGACGTGGGGCCCGCCGGAAGTGCTCCTCGATCCCCAAAAGTATTCCGCCTGGCCCAAGCGAATCCGGCGGCTTGGAGACGGCCGGCTGATCGTGCTCGGCGGAGTAGCCCCGGTGCCGGCCAACAGCCTTACGCGGCACGAGTACGGCCGGATACTCGAGCCGCTCTTGATGGTCTCTGAAGACGCCGGAAAGACCTGGAGCCCGCCGATTCCGGTGGTCCCGCCCGAGCATCGTCAAGACTGGGGCGGCGAGGAGTTCGACGCGGCCGAATTGCCCGGCGGCGATCTCATTTGCGTCTTTCGCCGGCTCAATCCGGACGGCCGCTCCGGCGAGGTCCGCTGGCAGGGACTGCTCGAGAAGGAGGGGGCTACCTGGGTTCCCCAGCACGTTGGTCCGGCCCCGTTTCCCCACAGCGGGCATCCGGAACTCCTGGCCACGCGCGAGGGAGTGGTCCTCCACGTCGCCACCAGCGGCGTCGATTGGACGGGCGACGCCGGCCGGAGTTGGCACCGCCTCAATGTTCCGCCCACCCGCTACTATCCGCGAAGCGTTCAGGCCCCGGACGGCCGCATCCACGTTTTCGCCCACGTTGGAAGCGACAACGCGTACGGCAGCGTGGACCAGTCGATCGTCATGGACACGTTCCGGCTCGACGTGCCGTGAGCCGCCGCTGGAAAGATCGCGGAAGGTGCAGGGCTTTGCCGAGAACGTGGTCCATTTTGTCGCCATGGTTAGCGTTTTGGTCACGAAAGGACGCCTTTACGGGGTTGACGCAACCCAGCGCGGGAGGGGATAAAAGAGAGGTCGACGACGAGGCACGGTCTCTGGTCATACCCCAAGCGCCTGCCAGAGAGTCTCCTGGTGGACTGATCTCGCGGAGTTTTCGGCGATGCTCTCCTTCTCCCAAACGACCGGGTATGCGATTCTCGCGTTGGGGTGCATCGAGAACGGCAATGGCCGACGCGTGCAGTCGGAGGGGATCCAGGCCTGCACGGGGGTCCCCATGCCGTACCTGCGGAAGATTCTGCACTCCTTGGGCAAGGCGGGGTTGGTCCAGACCAAGCGGGGGCAACAGGGGGGGTTCCTTCTCGCCCGACCAGCGGACCAGATCACCCTGATGGACGTCCTTCAAGCCGTGGAAGGAAGCGACGGTCTTCCAGACTGCCTGCTTCGGCTCCCCGGCTGTTCCGATGAGAATCCTTGCCCGCTGCGGAGCTTCTGGAAGAAGAAGCGCGCCGAGATCGAGGCCTTCCTGCGCCGGGTCACGGTTGCCGAGGCCGCGGGTCCCGTGCGGGCGGCGGACGGATCGTTGATGTGCTGCCTGCCCGCGAATCTGACACCCACCGGGCGTCGACGAGGGCCCACCGGCCGCCGGGATTGACCCCGAGAAGGCAGCGGTTCCCAAGCGGAACGGACGGTGGATTGCACGGCGTTTTAGGGTGCCACGGGCATCTTGCCCGTGCACTGGCGAGACGCCAGTGGCACCCTACGCCGTTAACCGGCAAGGCGGAGAAATTGCTATAAACACAGGCTGGACAAGTGGTTAGTAATTAGCGGTTGTTCACAAACAATCACTAACCACCATTCGGA
>JBDRTC010001310.1:0-4662 GCA_043824335.1 Planctomycetota bacterium
ACCCGAAAACAAGGAGCAGACAGCGGACAAAGAACGCGTGCGCCCGGCACGCGAAGTGGTAGTGTAACGGCCGGGGGCGGTTCCGACAACCGGCGAAGCGGCAAGCGGCTGAAAGGGTCGCCGGAGAGAACGACGCGTCAATAGGGATAGAGCCCCTGGAGCTCCCGGTCGGAGAGCTCCGGCGGTTCGTACTCGACCGTGACCGGCGAGTCCTTGACCTCGATGCCGCCAAGCTGGGGATCCCAGACCCAGGTCCACTGGCGCAGGTCCCCGCGGGGCAGGATCACGCGGTGGAGCACCTTGGTCCGCTTTTCCTTCACCCAGCCGCCGTACTTCCATGTGTACTGCCAGACCTCGAAACGCATCGTGGCCGCGCCGGGCATCTCGCTTTCGTAGCTGGTGGGCTTGTCGCGGATTAACATCACCAGGATCCTCGCGGCTTTCTCGTCACCGCCGATGTGAAGCGGCGCCACCTTGTTCTCGTAGTGCCGCGACTTGCGGATATGGTCGTCGATCTCCTGGCAGACCTCGTCGTCGACGGTCGCCTCAGGCGGGAAGAACGGGTCGAACTCGAGCACCGGCGCGAAGGTCCAGCCTTCGATCCGCACCTTGCCGGGGCCCATGATTACCAGGTCATATTTGCCCGGCTTGAGGTCCTTGAAGACCCACTTGTTCTCGTCGGTTCTGGTGGCGACGGCGTCCACTTCCGGAGCGTCGATCTTGGCCTTGGGGTTGACCGGCCGGCGGTGGTTGCCGTCGATGTCCCAGCGGTCAAACGCGCCGACGGACGTGACGCCTTGCATGTCGCCCAGATCAACCGTGACCTTGGCCGCCCTGGCGGCAGGTGGGCCGATGGAAAACGAGAGGAAAAAAGCGAGCAGAACAACGATCCTCGAACGGTTCACGGGCATTGCTCGGACCTCCAGGCGGGACGATGGGGGGCACGTCAGGATCGAACGAATAATGTCTTCCCAGGTTCCAGTTGGTGCGGCAGTTGTACTGCCGCACTCGTTGGGGGCAGCAGTACAACTGCTGCCCCAACCGGCGATGAGCATTTACCTCTCGCTGGCTTGGCCTCGACCAGACGGCTTCTTCGGCGTTTCCCCCTCTCCGGCTTCGAGCTTGGCGATGTTTTCCCGGACCGCGGGCACCAACGGGCTGCCCGGATAGTCTCTGAGGAGCTGATTCAACACGGCCAACGCCCGATCGACCTGGCCCCGCTTCACCTCGCAGTCGGCGGCCAGGACGAGAAGCTGATCGACGTGGGGTGAAGCCGCGTTGACCGCAAGCTGTTGGTCGGCCAGCGCGACGGCCTCGGCATGCTTCCCGCGGCCTGCCCAGTATCGGGCGAACATGAGGTTGAGGTAGCCGTCGAACTTCTCGGCCGGAAACTCATCCTGCCACGCCCTGAGCTCTTTCGCCGCCAAAGGAAACTCGCCACTCTTGACATACTGCTCCGCCGACCGGCTGTGGGCGCCCTGCCAGGCGGTCCGCTCGATGTGCGAGCGGGTGCTGCCGAGGGTCTCTTCGGCCCGGCGGTAGAACTCGCGGGCGTTTGGGCCGTCGCCGGTCGCCGCGTAATAGTCGCCCCAAACGCGGTTCAGGCGGCTTGCCAGCGGACCCGTGGCATCTTTGTTCAGGTGGGCGGTGGCAGCCTCCAGAAGCGACTTGGCCACGTCCTCTTTCAAGAGGTCGCCCACGGCAACGTCGGCCGCCTCGATCTCACATTCGGCCTTCAACCGGCCGTCGACGATCCTGCGGGCGGCGCCGTGCCAGATTCTCGCGGCCGCCAGAGAGTCGCCGAGTTCGTCGCGTGCCATGGGGCCCACGAGCCGGGCGAGCTTGATCAGGTCTTCGTCTCCCCCAACGACCGATTCCTCCCCGACAAACGCGGTCTGGCCCGCCGTCACGGCCGCCGTGAGGTACTCGAGCGCTTCGGTCCACTTGGCCTCTTTCTTTTCCCGAAGCTTATCCGGGTCGGGCTCCGATTCGGGCTCCTCCGGGGCTTCCTTGCCGCCGCTCTTGCCCTCTGTTTCCGGGTCCGGCGAGGCGAGGATCGTTTCGGCCTTGAATTGATGGGCCTCTACGAACTGGCAGAGCGAGGCGGCGTCGAGCTTCCCGGGATCGTACGTCGCGAGGATCGGCAAGTAATCGTCGAGCTTGTGGAACTCCTCCGTCTTGAGCAACTTGGGCCGATCGATGTAAACGCGGTTGGTTATCTCCGATGTTTTTGTGCCCTGCTTCACCGAGAGCTTCACCGGATACACGCCCGGCCGGAGATAAATGTGTAACGGGC
Organism: Planctomycetota bacterium; assembly: GCA_043824335.1. GTDB lineage: Bacteria > Planctomycetota > Planctomycetia > Pirellulales > Thermoguttaceae > JBDRTC01. The sequence continues at coordinate 2,297 of JBDRTC010001310.1, forward strand.
CCGGCTCTTCGCTCGTTTGCCCGTCGCCAAAGTCCCAAAGGACACTGGCCTTCACGGTGAACGCCCTGGGGGAGGTGTTCATGAACCGGACGCCGATCAGAGGCGTGTCGTTTTCGGGCAGGGGGACGTCGCCGGCGATGCTGACCAGGAAATCGGGAACCAGCTTCGCGGCCCGGGTAGTCACGGGCCCGGTCCTGTCGTAGCCGATCGCGGCGCTGCGAAAGGCCTCGGCGGGAATCGCCGATGGTTTCGGCTTCGAGTCGGTCGGCGAGACCTCCCACGCCGCGACCATCATCGTCGTCGGTCCCGAGGCCGCGTGGTAGTACTCGAACTTGTGGGCCCCGGCCGAGAGCTGAACGTCCTTGCGGGTGCCGCGGGTTGCCCGGCGCAGCGGGGGATGGCGGCCCGGAGCGTCGACCACGACCTTGTCGTCGATCAACAGGAAGCTGCAATCCTGGCTCGACGTCAGAAAGCCGTACGTTCCGGCCGAACCGACGTTGAGGGTGCCGGTATAGCAACTCAGAAAAGGACCCGGGCTCAATGAGAACGGATTGTGCGAGTGCTGGACGCCCGCCACGTAGCCGCTCCCGATCCGCTTCGAGACGCCTTGGTCAAGAAACGCCTGCCGGACCGACTCAAGGCTGTTGAGATTGCAGTCCTTGTACTCGCGGGTTTCCAGCAGCAGGCCGTCCTGGTTGGTCCAGGCCGGGACGGCCTCTTCCCGAGGGGGCTCTCCGCCGTAGAGAATTTCGTAGGAGGATTGCCCCCGCACGGTCTGGAAAGCGAGCCGGCAGTAGTCGCCGGGCCCAAGCTGGAGCACGCGGGCCGGCACCAGCTTCTGGCCCCGCGCGGAGGTGGAGACGACCACGTTCTTCCCGTCGGGCGAGATCTGGCCGTGGTGGAAGAACTGGACGACCACCACGGAATACTTCTGGTCTTTCGGCACGTTGACCGTTCTCATGGCCTCAAACTCGACTCCCCCCCGACGGAACGATTGGGCAGGAAGCCGAGTGGGGTAGACCAGAACGGCCGCGAGACTCAGGCCGGCTAGCGCCGAAACAAATCGCCTCATGGGCACCTCTCGCATCCTTACATCGGGGGGATTCCCTCACGCCGCCGTTGCTTGAAAAACCCCTATTAGCTAATGTAGAAGGATACCTGTCCGGATGGAAGAAGGAGCCATGCCGATGTCAAGCGTCCCGCAGGCGGCACCCCCCCAAATGACCCCTGAGGAGGCCGTGCGACGGGTTGCCCAGGCCCGCGAAATGCTGCTCAATGAAATCCACAAGGTGATTATTGGGCAGAGCGAGATGATCGAGCAGATGCTCATCTGCATCTTCGCCCGCGGGCACTGCCTGACGATCGGCGTTCCGGGGCTGGCCAAGACACTCACCGTCTCGACGCTGGCCCAGGCCCTTCGCATGAAGTTCACGCGCATCCAGTTCACTCCAGACCTGATGCCCAGCGACATCACGGGCACGGAGATCATCGACGAGGACCGGGCAACGGGCCAGCGGCAGTTTCGCTTCGTGAAGGGGCCCATCTTCTCCAACATCGTTCTGGCGGACGAGATCAACCGAACGCCCCCAAAAACCCAAGCCGCCTTGCTCCAGGCGATGCAGGAGTACGAGGTCTCCTCGGCCGGCAAGACCTATCCGTTGGAGCTCCCGTTTTTCGTGATGGCGACCCAAAACCCGATCGAGCAAGAGGGCACCTATCCGCTCCCGGAAGCGCAGTTGGACCGCTTCATGCTTTCGATCAACATTGGGTATCCCACGCGGAGCGAAGAGCGCGAGATCGTGATGTCGACCACGCAGACCGGCAAGAAGGAGATCCGGCCGCTTCTCGAAGGGCGCGACATCCTCTGGATCCAACAGCTCGTGCGGCAAGTGCCCACCTCGCAACACATGGTCGACTACGCAGTGGACCTTGCCCGGGCGACGCGCCCGAAGGAGCCGCCGAGTCCCGACTTCGTCAAGAACTGGCTGGCCTGGGGCGCCGGACCGCGGGCGGCGCAGAACATGATCCTGGGAGCAAAAGCGCGGGCAATTTTGCAGGGCCGGTTCTCGGTCACCGCGGACGACATCCGGGCGTTGGCGTTTCCGGTCCTCAGGCACCGGCTCTTCACCAACTTCAACGCCGACGCCGAAGGGGTCGACGTAGACCAAGTCATCGAGAAGATCCTTGGGGCGATACCGGAGCCGTCGTACGGGGAGTCGGTCGGCCTGCAACAGCGCACCAAGAGCGTCGTGGCGCCCCGTCCCGAGGTGGCCACGCCGTCTCCGCCGGTTCCCGGGCGTCCGATTCGCACACAACGCCCCGGCAGGCCCACACCACCGCCCGGAAGCCCCACGCCTCCGCCACGA
>JBDRTC010001311.1:0-4632 GCA_043824335.1 Planctomycetota bacterium
GTCTGCCACGTTCGTCTCGATACCACAGTGAGGGCAGCTAAACTGAATGGGCATCCCACAACCTCACGCCAACACGAGTTCTGAACCCTTACGGAACCTCCCGACGCGTCTCCTTGACGATCTCGGTGAACTGCCGGGCGAGCGACTCGATTCGGGCCATGTCGCCGGCCGCCACGGCTTTTGGCTCGACCAACGACCCGCCCACCCCGAGGGCGCACGCCCCGGCTCGGAGAAAATCGGCGGCCGTCTGGAGGTTGACGCCTCCGGTCGGCATCAGTCGCACCTGGGGCAAGGGGCCGTGAAGCGCTTTCAAGTAGCCCGGCCCGGTGATGTCGGAGGGAAAGACCTTGACCACGTCCGCCCCAGCCTCCCAGGCCGTGAGCACTTCCGTGGGAGTGAGGGCCCCGGGCATCACGACCTTGGAGTACCGGCGGCAGAGCCGGATCACGTCGAGATTCAAGGTGGGGGTGACGATGAACTCGGCCCCGGCCAAAAGCGCGGTTCGGGCGGTCTCGGGGTCGAGCACCGTGCCCGCTCCCAGCAGGATTCTCTCGCCCAGCCGCTGGCGCACCTGCTCCAAAACCCGGTGGGCGCCGGGGACCGTGAACGTAATTTCGATCGCTTCCACGCCGCCGTCGAGGAGCGCTTGGGCCACGTCGACGAGCATCTCGCCGCTCGGGGCCCGAACGACCGCGACCACGCCGGAAGTCACGATTCGGGTCAAAGTGGCGTTTTCGGACATATCGGTGCAACTCCCGTGGGTTGTGGGTTCTCCGAACTGGACTTCTGCAAAATGGCGGGTTAGGCCTATATGAAAGGAACAAGCCGCGAAGCGGGTTGCCCGCCATTTTGCAGAAGTCCAGTTTGACGTCAGAGTACGCCTCCCACGAGATCCTGTCAACGAGCGGCGCCGGGGTCGGCGCAGACCAACTCTCCCTGCCGCTGGGGCCGTATTAAGTATTCGGAAGACCGCGGCAAAACTTGTCAGCCGGGTGCGAATTTGTTGCCGGCGGTCGCTTCCCGAAAGGGACCGCCGAGTCGTTAAATCCGAAGCGTTTCGGTGATGCAATAACCGCTCATCCCCCGCGACATTGCCCCCTCCACAGCGTGGAAGACCGCATTTCCAGCCCCTCTCGAATCTAGACCCCGATTCCCCCACCGTGCATAATGGACTACCTAGGCAGGCGGGTCGGCCGTTGCGGGGGGCAAATCTTGCGCAGGAGGTCGCTGGGATGGATTTCAGGATCTTTGAGGACCCGGTCGCGGAACTCGTGCTTTGGGCCACGATCGGCGCGATCCTGATCGCCGTGCTCGCTTACATCATTGGGAAAATCCGCGCCGAGTCGACACAACAGGAACCCGGTGCCAGTGAATTGATGTCAAAATTCCGCGATTTGCACTCGAAGGGTGAGCTAAGCGACGCAGAATTCCGAACAATTAAGACTGCGTTGGCGGCGCGAATGCAGGAGGAGTTAAAGGATAACGGCGACACGGGTTAGAACGGATGACGCGAACCCGCCCAATGGCTTCGGTTCGTGCGGTTCTGACGGTCCGGCCGATCTGAGACGGGCAAATTTTCAAAACACCTCCTCCAGAACAACCGTAACAACGATAGTGCCAGCAAGCTCGCAACCAAGACGGACGAAGACGCGCCGAAAGGAATAGATATGCCCTCAGGACGGGACTTCAACTCCGGACGCCGGGGTGGCGGTACGACCAAGAGAAACGCCTTCTGCTCATTCTGCCGCAAGAGTTACCGCGACGTCGGACCTCTGGTGGAGGGACCCGGCGACGTCTACATCTGTGGAGAGTGCATCGAGCTCTGCCAGTCGATCCTCGATCAGGAGCGCCGCCGCCGCGGCACCGGCAAGCAGCCCCTCTCCAAAATGCCCGTGCCGCGCGAGATCGTCAAGCGGCTCGACGAGTACGTCATCGGGCAGGATTACGCCAAGAAGGTCCTGGCCGTGGCCGTGCATGGTCACTACAAGCGGCTCTTGCACTTGAGCGAGCCGTCGGACGTGGTGATCGACAAATCGAACGTGCTCTTGATCGGCCCCACCGGCTCCGGCAAAACGCTGCTGGCCCAAACCCTCGCCCGAATCCTCGACGTCCCCTTCGCCATCGGCGACGCCACCACGCTCACCGAGGCGGGCTACGTGGGCGAAGACGTCGAGAACCTGCTCCTAAAACTCCTCCACGCCGCCGACTTCGACCTCGAAACGGCCCAGCGCGGCATCCTCTACATCGACGAAATCGACAAGATCGGAAAGACCAGCCAGAACATCTCCATCACCCGCGATGTCTCCGGCGAAGGTGTCCAGCAAGCGCTCCTGAAGATGCTCGAGGGGACCCTGGCCAACGTGCCGCCGCAGGGCGGGCGCAAGCATCCCGAGCAGCAATACATCCAGATGGACACCACGAACATCCTCTTCATCTGCGGAGGCACGTTCGTCGGACTGGAAGACATCATCGGAAAACGGCTCGGCCGGCGCTCCATCGGGTTTGGCCAGGAGGCAAACACCCACTCGGAGATGGAACTCTCCGAATTGTTGCCCCAAGTCACCAGCGACGACATCCTCCACTACGGCCTGATCCCGGAGCTGGTCGGCCGGCTGCCGGTCCTCTCGGCACTGACGCCGTTGGACGTCGACGCCCTGATCCGCGTCCTCTGCGAGCCGAAGAACGCCCTGATCAAGCAGTACCAGGAGCTGTTCAGCATGGAGGAAGCCGATATTGAGTTCACCCCGGAAGCCCTCCGGGCGGTTGCCGAGCGGGCCCGCGAGAAGGACACGGGCGCCCGGGGCCTCCGCTCGGTGATCGAAGACGTGATGCTCGACGTCATGTACGAGCTGCCCGATCAGCCGCGCGGCGCCAACTACCTCATCACCGAAGACGTCATCTCCGGCCGCGAGCGTCTCTTCCCCTTGCCCGAACGCAAGCCGAAAAGCGCGTGAGCTACGTCGATGCGTCGTGCCGATAGAGGATGATCCGCACCCGCTCCAACGTGACGAGCCCTTCGCCGATCATGCCGTCGAGGTCGGGAAGGAACGCTTCGATCTTCTCCGCCGCGTCGACGATCTCGATCACCATGGGCAAGTCCTCGGAGAGCCTGAGGATCTTGGCCGTGTGAATCCGGCTGCTCGCGCCGAACCCCAGCGTCGCGCAACTGTTCGCCCGTCTCGAAGGCAAAGGTGGAAAACGTCGTAAACGCGCCCATGAACCCTACGAGGATCACAAACCGGGCCTGCCCGGAAATGAGCACCCGGTTCTCGGCCAGCGACCAGACGAGCCCAAACAAAAAACACCCGAGGCAGTTGACCGCCAGCGTTCCCCAGGGAAACCCCTCGCCCAAAAGCCCCTGCACCATTCCCCCCAGCCCGTACCGGGCCAGCGTGCCCAACGCCCCCGCCAAAGCAATCCACCCAATCTCATGCCACATGCGATTCCCCGGTTTCCTCATCGTTGCGCGTCGATGTTGCCGAACGGTCTACGTACGGTTGCGTGCCTGGCCGCCCGACCACGGCATCAGTATTTCCCGCTGCGCCCGGTCACGTCAAGTGGAGCGACTCGTTAGGCATCGCTCTCCCCTGGGGGTTCCGGTGGCATGAGCCGAGCCCCATGGATTACCGCCAAAACGATCACCGCATCCGACTGGATGCGATAGATCAGACGGTACGGTCCTTCCAGCACCTCCCGAACCGTAGGGTCTCCATACTCGGCCACAACGGGCGCAGATTCCGGGAGAGTTGCGATTTGTTTCGACCTCGCAGTGATCCGGTCAACCATCCGCTTGGCGTAGCGTTTGGAATCACCTGCGATGTGCTCGTAGATGTCCGTCAGATGGCCGAGCGCCGTACGCGTCCATAAGACTTTCATGTCGTCAAGCCGAATCGGCGCCGAGCTTCATCGACGTCAACCGTGCGCCCGGCGTCAGCATCCTGAACGCCTGCATCGATGCATTGGCGAACGTAGACACGATACATAATGTCGTCCCACGTTGCATCGTCCGGAAGGGCGTCGATGAGGCGGTGGGCCTCGGACTTGATGTCGCCGGATACAGCGTCTGTCATTGTCAATCCCCTGGACTTGCGATACCCAACGGCCTGGAGTTCACCCGCATGCCCGGCCCGTCCGACCACGCCGTCAGTATCCCACGCGGCGGCCGGTCGCGTCTAGCGGAGCGGCTGGTTGGCCGCGGGATGAATCTCATCGGCAGGAGCGCGACCAATATACCGACCAGCAAACCGACGACCCCGCCATACGGCCCACAGAACACGTCGAGCGAGCCGAGCGAGCCGGCAATTCCCGCCGCGAAGGGAGCAGAAACGGCGTTCCAATAGCGCTTGGTAAGAAGCGCGGCAACAAACACGCACACGAGGATGGACAACAGATTTGCAGAGGGTACCGGCGTGCCCTTGGCGCGTCCCTCGTCACTGTACAGTAAGACAAAGACCAGCAAAACGCTAACCACAACGCTGGCCAGCCACCGGAAGAAGCACGCCACGGTTCGCCGACAAAACACTGGACGCCTCAGGGCTTGGAACTCAATTGCGGCTCGGTGCCAGTGCTGGCTTGCCCAGCAGTGCATAGGGTATACGTCCCGGCTAACGAAGGCACTGCTGGGCAAGCCAG
>JBDRTC010001312.1:0-8945 GCA_043824335.1 Planctomycetota bacterium
GTGCTCGAGGCCGAGAGCAAGGTCGACCGGTTCCAGATCTACGAACTTCTGCTCTTGCCTTTGGAGCGGGTGAAGGAGAGCCGCCAGCACCATCCCGAGGGCGACGCCCTCTATCACAGCCTCCAGGTGTTCGAGCTCGCCCGGCAGGAGCTGCCCTACGACGAAGAGTTTTTGTCGGCGGCCCTCCTTCACGACGTGGGGAAAGCGATCGACCGCCGGGACCACATCGCCGCGGCCCTCGAGTCCTTGGACGGCTTCATCACTCCGCGCACCGCCTGGCTGATCGAGCACCACATGGAGGCCCACGGGCTGAAAGACGGCACGCTGGGCGCCCGGTCGCGGCGCCGGCTAACGGCATCCGAGGATTTCGACGAGCTCGAACTGTTGGCCGAATGCGACCACAACGGCCGCTCGACCGGCGTCGACGTGCCCGACGTCGAAGAGGCCCTGGAATACCTGCGTGAGTTGGCACAAACCTGCGGGGAACCGTAGGATGCGTGTCAACGCACCACAAACCGTCCGTTGTCGCCGTTCATATTCCGGATCGCGTGCCCGGAAGCCGGAGCTTCCCGGAGATCTGTTCCCAAGCCGGCGGTTGCAAACAAGCAAGGAACCCAAGCCATAATGCGCCTCATCATCGACAGCCACCTCGACCTGGCGCTGAACGCGCTGGGCTGGGACCGCGACCTCACCCGCCCGCTGGCCGAGATCAATCGCCGTGAGGCCGGCATGACCGGCAAGGGGCGGGCACGCGCCACCACAAGCCTCCCGGAGATGCGACGCGCCGGCGTGGCCGTCTGCCTGGCGACCGTCGTCGCCCGGGCCAAGCCCGAGGTTTGCCCCGCAGACGGTCCCCGCCGAACCGGCATCGACTATCCGAACCAACAGCTCGCCTACGCCGCCGCCCAGGGGCAATTGGCCTACTATCGGCTGTTGGAGCAAGAGGGCGAGCTACGGTTCATTCACACCTCGGCCGATCTCGACGCCCATTGGCGCCGCTGGCAAGAGGGCGAGGCAGCGAGCCTGCCGATCGGCATCATCCTGGCCATGGAGGGGGCCGATCCGATCATCGAGCCCCACCAGGCCGAAGCCTGGTTCGGCCAGGGGCTTCGTTCCGTCAGCCTAGCCCATTACGGCAGAAGCCGATACGCGGTCGGCACGGGCAACTCCGGCCCCTTGAGCCCCGAAGGCGTCGAGCTTCTCAAGCACTTCGAGCGGCTCGGCATGATTCTCGACGTCACGCACCTGGCCGAGCCGGGTTTCTCCCAGGCGTTGGATCTCTTCGGCGGACCGGTCATGGCCAGCCACAACAACTGCCGCGCCCTGGTGCCGGGCGACCGCCAATTCTCCGACGACCAGCTCAAGCGGCTCATCGAGCGCGACGTCGTGATCGGCGTCGCCCTGGACGCCTGGATGCTCTACCCCGGCTGGGAGATCGGAAAAACTTCGCCCGAGGTCGTCGGCCTCGAGGCGGTCGCCGACCACGTCGACCACATCTGCCAGCTCGCGGGCAACTGCCGCCACGCCGCCCTCGGCAGCGATCTGGACGGCGGCTACGGCACCGAGCAAACGCCCCACGACCTCGAAACCATCGCCGATCTCCAAAAGCTCACCGCCATCCTCTCCGCCCGCGGCTACCCCGACGACGCCATCGCCGCCCTCCTCCACGCCAACTGGCTCCGCTTCTTCCGCCGCCACCTGCCGAAGTGAACGGCCCTCCCCCCTCGCCCCGCTTGCGGGGAGAGGGGTTGGGGGTGAGGGGGTTGACACTCGTTATTGCCGCTAGCTAGCTTAGTGAGCACGTCTTCGATATTGTGCGTCACAATGCCGGTCAAGTGCCGGCCCGTTCAAGGGGAGACGCTGCCCAACACCCGAGAGAGGGAGGTAGAGATGCTCCCCTTCATGGAGGGGACGCCCCTGTACGATCAAATCAAGGCCGGTCTGCCTCCCGCCGTCCCGCCCTGGGGATCTGCTTCGTGGGTCGGTACCTTTCCTGCCTACACGAATGAACCGCCAGATGTTCTATGCCCGTCGGACCCCGGGGGGGAAGGAGGGTTCTTCCGAACACAACGCTATCCCTAATATCAACTACGGTTTCTGCGTAGGCGATATTCCATAGCTTGTAACACGCTTATGCTGAATGGGGCTACGCTGCCTATTTCCTCCCGGACGGCTACCGCCCTGGGGGTGTAAATGCCATGATGCCTGATGGGTCCTGCCGCTTCATCAGCGAAACCATCGACACCGATGACCTCATTCAGCCGGAGCCGCGTCAGCAGCCCGCGCCTTACGACGGCAGAAGCCCGTACGGCGTTTGGGGTGCCCTGGGTAGCAAGCGGGGTGGTGAGCCGATGGGCCAATTCCAGGCGACGTCCGCCACAACAGTTTGCGAGCCTGGAGTGTGTTTTGGTATTTCGCGAAAGCCAGAGGCTCAGGCTTCCGGTTTTCGTGCTTCTTGACCCGTTGTGGCCTTTTGCCCGGGCCATTTTTTCAACGGGCTGTTGCCTTGCTGCAAGTCGCCGGCGAACGACGTTGGGGCGAAAGAGATGAGAGACGGAGCATTCGGCCGCAGCTTGCGGATTGCCGGGCCGTGGGCCGTCGTGGCGGGGCTGGCTTGGGTCTCCGCGGCGGTCCGTGCCGAAGGGCCTATCGTACTGCGAAACGTCGACGACCGAACGGCCGTCACTTTCCGGCACACCGACGGCAGCGCCGGCAAGCTCCACATCGTGGAGACCGTGGCTTCGGGATTGGCGACGTTCGATTATGACGGCGACGGATTGATCGATATCTATTTTCTCAACGGTGCCCCCTTAGAGGGCACCAAAGTGGACGTGCCGCCCAAGAATCACCTCTATCGCAACCTGGGTGACTTCAGATTTGCCCACGTGACCGATCAGGCGGGCGTGGGAGACACCGGGTACGGCCTGGGAGTTGCCGTGGGTGACTACGACGCCGACGGGGATGCCGACATTTATGTGAGCAATTTCGGGCCGAACGTGATGTATCGGAACAACGGCGACGGCACCTTCACCGACGTGGCCCGGCAGGCCGGCACGGCTTGCGCCGACGATCGCAAAGTGGGGGCGGGAGCCGGATTTCTAGACATCGAAGGGGACGGTGATCTGGATCTTTTCGTGGCCAACTACTTGGAGTTCTCGTATGACATGCGGGTTATGAACGCGAGACGGGGCGTGCCGGTTTACCCGGTCCCGTCGCGCTTTCCGCCTTGGCCTTCCAACTTGTATCGAAATAACGGCGACGGCACCTTCACGGACATAAGCGAGCAATCCGGCGTGGGCCTGCACGAGGGCCGGGGCATGGGTGTCGTCTCGGCCGACTACGACAATGATGGAGATACCGACATCTTTGTGAACAACGACGGACCGCCCGGCAACTTCCTCTTTCAGAACGACGGGACGGGGAAGTTTGAAGAGGTCGGCTGGCTCAGCGGAACGGCGTTCAACTATGCCGGCCTGGCACACGGCAGCATGGGCGTGGCCTGCGGGGACTATGACAATGACGGGCATCTGGATTTCTTCGTCACCTCCTACCAGAGACAAATGGCCGCGCTTTTTAGAAACCTTGGAGATGGCCTGTTCGACGACGTGACGCAGGCTACCGGGGCAGGAAGAGGATCGTTCAACCAGGTTACCTGGGGATGCGGCTTGGTCGATTTCGACAACGACGGCCACAAGGATATTTTTTACGTTTGTGGCCACGTGTACGATAACATCGACCAGTTGGACGACACCACGTCGTACCTGGCCCCACCGGAACTTCTGAGAAACAACGGCGACGGCACGTTCGCCAACGTGTCGGAGTCCATCGGCGACTCGGCGCGAACGCCGTCGGTCGGCCGCGGAGCGGCCTTCGACGATTTGGATAACGATGGCCGGGTTGACGTGGTGATTCTCAATTCACGGCGGCCGCCAACGATCCTGCGGAATGAGTCCGCCAACGCCAATCATTCGATTCAGATCTGCTTGCGGGGTGTTAAGACTAACCGTGACGGCGTGGGGGCTCGCGTTACGGTCACCGCCGGCGATCTGGTTCAGATCGACGAGGTTCACAGCGGGCGAGGGTACCAGAGCCATTATGGAACGCGGCTCCACTTCGGCCTCGGGAAGCGGACACGCGTGGACCGCGTCGAGGTCCGCTGGATCGGCGGCGGGACCGACATGGTGGAGAACGTCACCGTCGACCGGCTCCTCACGATCGTCGAGGGGGGCGCGCCGTCGAAAGGCGGGAATCGGCCCGCAAATTGACGCGCAGCGTTTTCAACGACACCAATTCGGGGAAATTCGATGCGGGAAAGCTCGCATGGTGGGCCGCACGGGGAAGGCACCTCGGCGTCGTGCAAAGGCCCCTCAACCGAAGTCCGGCGAGCACGATGGGTCGTGCTGCTCCTCGTGGTTGCCGTTTCTGCCTCATTGGGCGGATTCTACACGGCCCGGCTGCTCTGGCACTCCCCGAGTGCGAAACACGACGCCGAGAGGCCTCAAACCGAGGAGGGTGCGCCGGCCGAGGCGAGGGTGCCCCCGCCGCCCGCGGACCTCGTGCCCGATCCGACCTCTCCGCTTCCGGAAAGGGCCGAGGCCCTGATCGAAGAGGCCAACCGTGTGGTCGACCGCCTCGTCGAGGCGTTTCCCAACAGCCCGGACTCCCTGGAGATGAAGGCCCGGGTGCAGGATTGGATTGGCAATTCCGAAGAGGCGGTCAGGTGCTGGGAAAAGTGTCTCGACTTGAATCGCGACTATGCCTACGCGTACGGTGGCATCGCAACGATCGCTGCGAAGAAGGGGGAGCACGAGAAGGCGGCGGAGATGGCGGAGAAGGCGCTACGGGTGGACCCTGCCTACTTTCTCGCCCGGACCGTGCGGGCCAAGGCCCTAATTGACCTGGCCCGGCCGGAAGAAGCGATTTCCCTCTTGGAGGAGTATCTCCGAACCGACCCCAGGTCCCAGGGGTTCGTTCTGCTCGGTCAGGCGTATTCGCAGACGGGCGAGCACGAGAAGGCGAAGGAGAACTACGAGGCGGCGATCGAACGGTATCCCGAGTACACGGGGGCCTACCATGGACTGTCGAGGGCCTGTGCCCGGCTGGGCCGGCAAGACGCGGCCCGGCAGGCGATGGCCAAGTATCGGGAATTGCGCGCAACCGAGAAGCCGGCGCGTCAGGGGACGGACATGGTGAAGGATGATTTGGAAGCGACGTACCGGAGCGCTGCCATTTTCTACACCGACATCGGGCGGCTCTACTATAGTCAGAGAGAACCTCGGGAAGCTGAGAGGTTGTGGCGTCGCGCAGCCGTCCTGGTTCCGGAAGACGTTGGATGTCGGCAGGCGTTGGCGTGGCTCTGTCGGGGAGAAGGGAGAACGCAGGAGACCATCGAACTGATGGAGGAAATGGCGAGCATCGAGCCGGAGAACCCAGGTTACTGGATTGAAATCGGCCGCCTGTGGGCCGAGATGGTTCAGCTTGAGCCGGCCGAGAAGGCACTGCGGAAGGCCTGCGCCGTCGCGCCCCAAAACGCCGAAGGCCACGCGGCGCTCGCTCGCTTGTACTTGACAATCGGCCGAAATCCGGCCGAAGCGTTGACGCTTGCCCGCACCGCCGTCCAACTCCAACCAACCGCCGCGAACTACGCGCTCCTGGCCGCTGCCTGCGAGCGCAACGACGACCATCCCGGCGCGGTGGCCGCGAGGGAGCAGGCCGCCAAACTGGAGTCCGTAAGGTCGGTTGACCAGCCTGTCAGGTGAAGAGTCTCGCCCGACCGCGTAAGGTCAAGAACCTCCCCCGCCGTCAAGCTCTTTGGAGAATCGGTGATCTTGGTCGGCAATCCAGGAACCGGAAAACCGATCTGGCGATCGCGTTGGGAGTGGAGGCTTGTGGCCGGGGCCATCCGTGAAAATCACGGAGTCGCGGCGCAACGGGAATCCGCGAGCGATCAGCGTGGCAACCGGCATGGGCGCCTCAATCGGAATGGCAGGGGTCAACCCAGACCGTGCTTGGCCAGCTTGTCGCGGAAGGTGGAAGGCTTCATGCCCAGCGCGGCGGCGGCGGCCGTCTTGTTCCCCTTGGAGGCCTGCAGCGCATTCTCCAGGAGTTGGCGTTCCGCGTAGCGCATCGCGGCTTGGTAGCCCTCGCCGGGGGCAGCGTCTTTGGAGCGGATTTCGCTCATTTCGCCGGTGAGCAGGTCGGCCGTGACGTGCCCCGATCCGACCAGGTAGGCCCGCTCCAGGGTGTGGAACAGCTCCCGGACGTTGCCCGGCCAATCGTGCTTCGTGAGAAGCTCGATCGCATCGGGATCGATTTCGTAGTCGGCTCCCTTGGCAATGCGCTGGAGCAGGTGTTTGGCGAGGGCCGGCACGTCATCGAGGCGTTCCCGGAGCGCCGGGATGGTAATGCGGAGCACGTCGAGCCGGTAGTAGAGGTCGCCGCGGAAGGTCCCGTCGGCGATTTTTTCCAGCAGATTCCGTTTGGTCGAGGCGATGATCCGCACGTCGGCCTGGATGACCGTGGTCCCCCCCACCCGCTCGAACACTTTCTCTTCGATCGCCCTGAGCAGCTTCGACTGCTGCCCCATGCGGATGTCGTCGACGTCGTCGAGGTAGAGGGTTCCTCCCTGGGCCTGGTCAAAATGGCCGTTGTGTTGCCGCTCGGCCCCGGTGAAAGAGCCTTTCTCGTGGCCGTACAGCTCGCTTTCAATCAATTGCGGCGGGAAGAGGGTGCAGCCGACCTTGACGAAGGGGGACTTGCGTCGATGGGAATTGCGGTGGATGATCGAGGCGACGAGGTCTTTGCCCACGCCGGTTTTGCCGTAGAGAAGCACGTTGGAATCGGTGCGGCCACTGATCTCGACCATCCGCTTGACCCGAGCCATGGCGGCGGACCGGCCGACGATCGATTCGTCGATATTCGCCGAGGCCACGTGGATCGCCTCTTCCCGCTCTCGCGTGGTCGACCGTTTTCCGTGCTCGATTCGGGCGATGAGCGGGAAGATTTCCTCGTTGCGAAACGGCTTGGTGAGGAAGTCGAACGCGCCCAGCTTGACCGCCTCGACCGCGACCGGGATGCTGCCGTAGGCGGTCATCATGATCACTTCCGTGTCGGCCAGCGGGCCCTGCTTGATCTGTTTCAACAGCTCGATGCCGTCGGGCCTGGGCATTCTCAGGTCGGTCACGACGACATCGAAGCGCATTTGCTCCATCTGCCGGACGGCTTCTTGGCCGTCGGCGGCGGTCACGATGTCGTGGCCCTGGGCGGCCAAGTCGTCGCGGAGCGTGAGGCGTTTGGCCTTTTCGTCGTCAACAACCAGGATTCTCATCAGCGGGGCTTCTCACTCTTCCTTCGCGGCGGGCACCCTGTGGTCCGGATTGAGCACGACGGTGAAGGTCGTACCTTGCCCCGGCACGCTGCGGACTTCGATCCGGCCGCCCATCTCGGAGATCAGCATGCGGCACAGCCCCAGGCCCAGCCCCGTGCCTCCGGCGTCGCCGCGCGTGGTGTAGAAGGGTTCGAAGATTCTCTCCAGTTGGGCGCGGGGGATGCCCACGCCCGTATCGGTCACTTCGACGGCCACGGAGCCCATCTGGTCTTCGTCCTTCCGGCCCAGCGCCAGCGTACGGAGGGTGAGGATTCCTCCCTCGGGCATGGCCACCAGGGCGTTCGTACACAGGTTAAAGAGGACCTCCTGTAGCGTGTAGGGGTCTCCTTCCACCGGCGGCACGTTTCCCAATTCCATTTCGATCCGCACGTCTCTGGCGTGACTGACTCCCAGCACGTCCAGCGTGCTCCGGACCGCCTTGTTCACGTCGGTCGTTTGCAGGGTGATGCCGCGAGGCCGGGCGAACGCCTGCACGCGCTTGGCCGTCCGCTCGATCCGCTCCAGCGCTTCGCCCATCAACTGGACGTACTCCGACAGTTGCGAATCGTCCTTCACCGTCTCGCCGATCCGGTGGAGGCAGTTTTGAATGCCGTCCAACGGGTTGGCGATTTGATGGGCGATCCCCGCGACCAACTGCCCTATCCCCAGCAGCTTCTCCTTCTGCCGAAGTTCGGCGTGGGCCCGATCCACGTAGCGCCGGATCGACGTGGTAAAATAGACCGAAATCCAGATCGTGCTGGCAAACGCGGTAAACACCCCCAGGAGGTACAGCCCGTCCAGGGGCCTGCCGCCCGCGGGGTCCGTCGAGAAATGCAAGGGAAAAAACGGAATCCACGCCACGAACTCCAGGAGCATCACGGCGCCAGCCAGGAACGTGGCCATCGCGGCGAAGAAATAAGGGGCCCAACCCCGCAGATACATCCCGGCGATAATCATGTGAAACACGAAATAAAACAGAAAAGGGTTGCGCGGTAAATCGGCGAAGTACAGCAAAAGCGTCAGGAAAACGAGATCGATCGCGACTTGCGCAAAAATATTCCGGTCGACGTTCCCCTCGCCCGCGGCCCAATCCCGCTGACTGATCGCGAACAGCACGTTGTAGCCGGCCAGTGCGCATCCGATCACGTACAACGGCACCGGGTTCACGATGACCCCCAGCACCGACGAGGTCACCCAGGTCGTCAAGAACACGAGCACGCAAAAGACCCATCGCAGGGAGATCAGCCAGCGCGCGCCGTCGGGTGGAAGTTTCATGGATTGGGACGAGATCGGTTGGAGATATCTCTCGCGCCGTGATACGCTTGGCAGCCGGCCGGGCCCCCGACCGTCACGTGATCCGCCGGCACGCGCCGAGGAACCCCTTGGCGTTCATTTCACACAAATGGGCCTTCCTTACATACAATAGATCGTACCCGCGCCGCCCCACGCTGGCACTTCCCGAACGGCCAGGGCGGACGAAAACGTGCGGGAGCACTGGGGAGTCGACGCCGTCTCCCCGTACCCCCCCGCCCCGGTAGAGTGGAAGCCACGGACACGGAAGCTGTTTTTCGGCCGCCCC
>JBDRTC010001313.1:0-2918 GCA_043824335.1 Planctomycetota bacterium
CCGCTGGTCGGGGCGGCCGGCGGCGCGGCAGAGGGCGAGCGTGTCGGACAGGTGCTGCGGGCCCAGGCTGTAGCCCAGCCAGTCTTCGGTCCAGATCATCTCCATGCCGCCGTCGCGATGCGCCAGGAACAGATCGGTCCCCCGCTCGGTCCACGAGCCGCCGCTGGTGGGCGGCGAGTAGTTCACGTAGGTAAGCATCGTGTCCGGCAGGCAGGACCGCTTCGCTTGGACGCAGGCCTTGGCCAGCGTGGCGAAAGCTTCCAGCCGAAAGAGCCCGGTATGGTAGAACAGCTCGCGCTTGGCCTCGCTGTCCTTGGGAAGCACCGGGGCGACCTCGGTCCACGTCGCGGCGCCCAGTTGCGGTGGCGTCAGACCCCGCGATTGGAGCCACTCGACAAACTTCTCCCGGCACGGCTGGGACTCGACGATGCCCTCGTAGCTCATCCCTGCCGGCTCGTCCATCAGCTTGAAACGGACGAAGCGATCGAGAATGGGCCGGTGCTTCTCAGCGAATTCCTCGACGCGTTTCTGCATCGCGTCGAGGTCGGGATGATGCTGCGAGTCGTGCTCGACGGCGTTCCAGAGCCACGGGCCGCCGCCGAATCGGGGCAGGAGCCCATGCTGCTCATAAAAGGGCACGGCTTGCTCCGGCGGGGCGATCAGGTGATACGTCTGGTTGAAGCCCAACGCCTTGAGAATCTCGATTTCGCGCCGCAGGATTTCGGGATCGTCAACGCCTGCCTTCAGGCTCAGATTGGCCGCCAGGTTCAGCCACCGCGCGCGGGCTCCCTTGGCCGGACCGAGCCGGGCAACCGCGGCTTCGGTCTCCTCGATGTAATCCAGCGCGGTCTTGATCTCTCCCGACTGGCCTTCCAGGTCGTAGGGCAGCGTGAGCAGGATGCGTGGGGCTCCCTGGTCGATCTCGATCGATTTCACCACGCGGCGCTCCGGGCCGACGGCAAATTCCAGTCGACCCTGCACCCGCCCTTCGACGAACCCCTGGGTGTGCATCCGGCAGGTGGCGATGATCTGCACGTTGTTCCGCCCGCCCGCAGCCAGGAGATAATCGCTGATCCTCACCCACGGCGAGCGGTCCCCGGCGGCCAGCCACTTCGTCTTGTCGTTGGGCACGTAATAGCTCTCCGAAAGCCCCGCCCGACTGAGTATGCCCGGATTGGCATACCACTTGGGCCCTTCGTGGCGGCGGATCCAGATCCACAGACAAAAGGGATCCAGGCCGGTCGAAAGGTTCGTGAAGCGAAGATACCCTTGCGTACGGAAATGCTCGAGTTCCGGCTCGTAGTCGCGCCGATTGGTGAGCACGAACAGGTCGAGCTTGCGGGTCACCCAACTGGCGCCTTGGGCCGGCCGGGTCAGCTCCAGTTCCACTTCGCCTTCCTGAAGGTCGACCGGTAATGAGTCCCACACCCATCGATACCGGCGTTCGAACCGCGGATCGTCCTCGCGGAACTCCCTCTGGGCACACAGCTCTCCGTTCTGCCGCAGGGCCACGGTGAACTTACCGGCGTAGGGCCCGGCCAGGAACCGAAGCCAGAGCACGTGCGGCCCGGCATGGCGAACCGGCAGCTTGCACGAGACGGGGGCGTTTTTTTCGGGCGGGATCCCCTCTGGTCCGGCGAGCATCTTCATCCCGCTCGGTCTGCCCTGATACCAGTTGGGGTAGTGCTCGACGACCTTCCAGACCGTGCCGTCGGCCAGGTCTTCGGCCTCTCGCACCGCCAGATCGCTGTTGTCGGTAACCGGCTCGATCGCCGCTGAGCGAAACAGCCCGACACAATCGACTTCAACGCGTGCGCCCGACTGCGGCCCAGCCAGAACCAGCCCCAGCCGCACCGTTGCGACGGGGGCCTGCAATTGCACATCGGCCCGGGCGACCGTCTGCCAGGCGGCCGTGCCGTCCAAAGGCACCTGGCCGAACGACGCCAGCTTGTTCTTGCCGTCTTCATCGAACAGGGCCAACTCGAAGGTCGCCTCCTCGATCTTGCCCATCGACCGGACGGCGGCGGTCGCGCTGAATGCCTGGCTCTCCGCGTCTTTTTCGGCCATGCGGATCGGCCTCGACAAGACCGTGCTGCCCTGCCGATCCCAGCCTTCGATGGCTAGGACCATCCGGCCTTCAACGGCGTCGGCGACCCCTTCTTTGCCGGCGTAGTAGCTGGTTCCGGAGCGCTCGGCAAACCAGGCGGGCAGCGGCGACTCGAAGGACGCGTCCGTCACGAGGTTCTCGCTCCCGGACGCGACCATGGTCAGCAGACACCAGCCAAGCACGCAGGCCAAAGACCGCATGGGGTTACTCATCCCATGCTCGGAGGATCGCAACTGTTCGGACGATGTTCATGCGGTGTAGTCCTGATTTCTACGGTTGATAAACGCCCCCCCCTGGAACGCAAGCCCGAGAATCCCCCGAATTCTGATTGTAAGCCCCAGAGTCCCCTTGACCAGCGAAATCCTACAGAGCCGACGCATGAATTGCTTGGGGTGGGAGTGAAGGGGTTCTCGCAGGGGCTGGGAAGCCGGAAGGGGGGAAGTTGGCTCGGGTTCGTGGTGTGAACTCGTGGTTGGGGCTGTCCGCGGCGGCCCAAAGGGCGCACCTTTCACGCTGCCGGCGGTGGCGAGCCGCGGCCGCCCAACCTTCCACCCTTCGGGATTGGCGCCCAAGCGATAAACCTTCGCGGCACGATGCCGCGACTCTCCCGGCAGGATGCCCTTCCATACTCGCTAACGCCGAGCGGCAAGAATTCCAGTTCCCGGTGAACCAACACACAACTGCGCGTAAGCGCGGGAGGCCCGCGCCGGTTCCGTGTGATTCCGGATGTTGCGCCTGCCCGGGCATTCTCTATTGCGCCGGGAGAGTCGTAATGGAGTTCCGTAGCGTGGCCCCCGAACGGGTCAAACAG
>JBDRTC010001314.1:0-2188 GCA_043824335.1 Planctomycetota bacterium
CGCCGAGCAGAACCTCCTTTGCCGCGACCTGTTCCGCGAGAAGAAGCGGATCTTTCAGTACGGCACGCAGCAGCGGAGCTCGAACCACTGCCGCTTCGGCTGCGAGCTGGTTCGCAGCGGGCGGATCGGCAAGATCCAAAGGATGGAGGTCATCGCTCCCAACGGCGGGGCGGGCGGATCGACCGAAGAGATTCCCGTTCCGCCCGATCTGGATTACGACGCCTGGGTCGGCCCGGCTCCCATGGCCCCCTATACGGCCAGCCGCTGCACGCCGCCGGGGACCTACTGGATCTACGACTACTCGATCGGCTATCTGGGTGGCTGGGGAGCCCACCCGTTGGACATCATGGTCTGGGGAAGCCTCGACGACCTGACCGGGCCGATGACCTTCGAAGGCACCGGCGTGATCCCCACCGAGGGCCTTTACGACACCGTGTACAACTGGGACATGAAGATCCAGATGGCCGAGGTCGAGATGACCTTCACCCCGGGCGGCGACTCGACGAAGTTCATCGGCCCCGACGGCTGGGTCCGCATCTGGCGGGGCGGGATCGACGCGGAGCCAAAGTCGCTCTTGGACTCGAAGATCGGGCCCGACGACGTCAATCTCATAAGAAGCCCGAGGCAGGATCAAAACTTCATCGACGGCGTCAAGTCGCGCACCGACCCGGTGAGCAACATCGACGACACCGTGCGGAGCGACCTCATCAGCCACATGTGCGACATCGCCGTCCGCACCGGCCGGAAGATCACCTGGTGCCCAAAGAAGGAAGAGATCATCGGCGACCCCGAGGCGTCGAAAATGCTCCACCGGCCGATGCGCGAGCCGTGGACGCTTTAGGGGCGGCCGAAGAACAACTCGGGGACTGTCCCAATTTTCCCGCAGGGAAAATGGGACTGTCCCCCTCCCAAACCCGCCGTCATGAAATCGTCTCTTTTGCCGTTGGTGCTGTTGTCGACCGTCGCCGTGTTGGGTTGTTCGCCCGCCGGGCGGCAGGCGTCGGATTCTCGCGTCGGAAGCGAGTTCGGCTCGCGTCCGGTTGAAGCCGGTCGGGCTGCGCCGGAAGAACCGGAAACGGACGAGAAGGCTGCCCGTGACGACGAAAGGACGCTCGTCGAGCAGATTCGGGCTGGGCAGCCGGTCGAGGACGTGAACGAGCGGTTCGTCGACGCCATTCTCCGGATTGACGAGTTGGGCGGCCGGCTGGAATTCGACGGTGCCGGCAAGCTGATCGGCGTCGATCTTGTCGGCGACCGCGTGTCGGCCACCGCCGACGTGGTCGAACTGCTCGCCGCGCTTCCCAATCTGGAATCCTTGAAGCTGGCCGGCGGTGAGATCACCAACACCAGCGCCGCGTGCATCGGCAAGATGACGGACCTCGTCGAGCTGGCGCTGGAGAATAGCCAGATCGACAACGAGGGGCTTGCCCAACTCAAGGGGCTGGTCAGGCTCAAGTCGCTCAGTCTTCGTCGCTCCGTCAAGCTCAACGACCAGGGACTGGAGCATCTTGAAGACTTACCCGCGCTTTCGCACCTCTCTCTGGTCGACAACAACTTCACCGAAGACGGCGTCGCCAGACTGGGGCAGCTTGCCAAGCTCCAACTCCTCGACCTGCGCGGCTGCCCGCAAGTGGGCGACGCGGCCCTGGAGCACCTCAAAGGGCTCAAGAACCTCACGAGCCTGAAGCTGGGCGGCTACGGGCTCACCGACGCCGGCATGGCGGTGCTGGCCGACCTTTCCTCGCTCAGCAGTCTGGCGATTGAGGATTCGATGGTCACAAACGCCGGTTTGGCGCACCTCGAGGGTTTGCCGATCGAAGAGATCACGGTCTTTCGCTCGATGAGCGTGACCGACGATGGACTTGCGCATTTCCGGACTTTCACGAACTTGCGGGAGCTCTGTCTTCGCGACGTGCCCGTGACCGGCGCCGGGTTGGTGCACATCCGCGATAAGAAGAAGCTCGAAATCGTCCAGCTCAATGAGACGATGGTCCGCGACGCCGCCCTGGAGCATCTTCAGGCCCTGACGGGACTCAGGCGGCTGGAGCTTCGTCAAACGCAAATCACCGACGCGGGACTGGAGATCGTGGGAAGACTCGCCAATCTCACTTACCTTGACCTTGAGGACGACGGCATCACCGATGCCGGAATCGCGCACCTTGCCGGCCTCGACAAGCTCGAAGTGCTC
>JBDRTC010001315.1:0-4441 GCA_043824335.1 Planctomycetota bacterium
TCCTGGGCCTTACCATCGGCTCGTAGCCAGAACCGCAGATTTTCGTGATGCTCTGAATCGGCGACTTTTCCTGCGTTTCAAGCCGAAATTCGCTTCGCCGTCATTAAAAAGTATGGGCTAGACTAAACGCGGCATTACCAACGGAAGGACCGGGGCGGTGGTTTCGGTCCTCGATGATGGTTGTATGATCGGCCGCCGCCCGGTAATCCGTGTTGTTAAATGGCTTTAGGCACGCAACACCAATGCAGCGAACCCGTGCCGAGAACGCATCGTTTGTAATCGAGTCAGTAGAAGCCCTCGGTCTTCAAGTGCCTGGTGGGTCGCGTCTCATGGAGATGTATCGCACGCTCACGGACTCGCAGGGCGTTATTGGGCCGGATAACCCGCGATACGAAACTGCACTTGAAGCTGAACGCGATTTCCAGGTGCTTGGATTTGTGTTTGAAATGGCGGCCGCTCACCCGACCGATTCCAAGTTTCGCGAACTCATCAAGAACGTATTGAATGATTCGGTGCTGCCTCAAGATAACCGGAATCAGTCCAAGGGCCGTGACTTCCAGTTTGAGTTATTTGTGGCAGCGATTTGCCAAAACGCTGGATTGACACCGGTTGAACGTGAAGAGCCTGATGTTACGTGCACGGTTGATCGCGTCAAATACGGCATCGCTGCAAAACGTGTAAAGAGTGCTGGAAATCTCCGCAAGCGAATACAAAAAGGGGCTGACCAAATCCAGAAAGCAGGACTTCCTGGAATTATTGCACTGGAAACGTCCCTTCTTTTCAACCAGGACAACGTTCGCATATCTTTGCCGATATCCGATGCTCAATTTGGACCTCTTTACGAGCAAGCTCTCCGCAATCACATCGAACGCTATCAGGACAAGATCCAGGAATGGGTACGTGGCAAGGGCGTCCGGGGTGTAGTTTTTCACGACCAGCAGGTCCGTTTTGACCCAACGGGTGAATGGTCCCTAGCCGGCATGACAATGACACTTTCGACCGCGCAATTGAACCAGCGCCGAAATCGGGAGTTCCGAAGTTTTGAGCAGAAGTACTTGAAAGGACTGCCAAACCGTCTGTGACCGCCATCGCGGAACACCATTCAACCTAATGCGACTGCAGTTGGCGTCTCGAAAACACGATTTCGACCCCCCACCGAGTCGGCCGAATCCGTCTGGAACCCTTTCAGGGTTCGCCGGTTCATCCAGACTGCCCACTATGTTCTTGAACCGCGTCGCGGTTCGCCAGCGGCCTGTGGGACTGACTTCTGCATGATAACGAGAGCGCGCCGTTGGAACTCGTAAGAGAACTATTTCCCGATGCGGGAAGGGGACAACCCCTAACTTGTTTCGTTACGAGTCCTCAGTCTGCTTCCGCAACGACCCGGAAACCGACGTTGAAGACCGGCTGCCAGGGCTCGTAGGCGAGGCGGAAGGAGGAACGGGCGCGGGGGGGGCGATCGTACCAGGAGCCGCCGCGCACCGAGCGCTTTTGGGAGTCGGCGGCGTCCTCGCGGCCGTCGCCCGGGGCGTACGGATAGGGGCGGTAGGCGGAGCGGGTCCACTCGGCCACGTTGCCGTGCATGTCGTGAACTCCAAAGGGGTTCGGCGCGTACTTGCCGACGTCGGCGCTGATGGTGGAGCCGTCGTTCACTCCGCCGATGCTCGGGATCCAGCGCGGCGAATCATGGCGGCACAGGTCGCACACCCGCGCGTCGGCCAGGTTGGCGTGCTTGCTGAAGTCCAAGTCGCACGCGCCGCATGAGAGCGGCGTGTCGGTGCCGGCACGGCAGGCGTATTCCCACTGGGCCTCGGTGGGAAGCGTGAATCGCCGTCCGGTCTTCTCCGAGAGCCACCGGCAGAAAGCCGTCGCCTCGTGCCAGGTAACGCGGATCACCGGTTGAGCGTCGCGGTTGGCGGCCTCCCCGCGCGTGTTCTGGTCCTTGTTGAACACGCTGATGTAGGCGCTGTCGTGCTCCGGGTCGAACAGGCCGTATTGGGCGTTGGTGATTTCGAACTTGCCCATGTAGAACGGCTTGTCGATCGTGACGCGCGTGGGCGGGTATTCGTCGGCCGGGCCGTCGGCAGAGCCCATGACGAACTGGCCGGCGGGAACGAGGACCGTCTGGAGCTTCACCCCCGGAGCCAACTCGAACTCCTGCCCGGGCTGGCCCGCCGCCTCTTGACGGTGCCGGGCCTCCCCGGCGTCGAAGGGCCACCCGGGGCAGGAAACGTCGCAGGGCGGGCGCTCCGAAAGCGGCGCCGGCTCGACGTAGGCCACTTGCCGGACGGCACTTTCGGGAACGACCTCGGGGTCCTCGGGCCGGCCGGCGTAGAGGGTGCGCATCTCAAGACGCCGCGCTTCCATCGGCGAGTGACCACTGCGGTGCTCGTGCCACGTGGCGTGGTCGGGAACGTTCAAGTCGATCCAGGTGATCAGGCGGTCGAGGGCCTCGGCGTCGAGCCGGACGTTGTAATGCCCCTTCTCGAGCAGTTGGATCAGCTCGCTCGTCGAGGCATGATATTCCAGCGGCTTCTGCATGTGGTAGTCGCTCTCCGGTCCCGGCCGGCGCACGTAAGGGTGCAGGGCAACGTACGAAGCCGTAAAATTCCGCCAACCGGGCTGGTCCCTGGCGGTGAAGTCGGGAAGCGGCTGCCCCTCGTGCTGCTGCGTGCCGTCGTGGCAGCCGACGCAATATCGGTCCAACACCGGCTGCACCTCCCGCTTGAAGCCGAACCCCCTCGGCGGACCGTACCAGGGGGTGATTTCCACGGGCCGACGGTAGCTGGCGACGCGCGACTTCGACGGCGGCCCAGTGTTCTGCGATTCGTGACACCCGACGCACGAGAGCACTTCGCCCGGCATGGCCGTGAACCAGCTCCGCATGACTTGAAGCGCCTTGCCTTCGGCGTCCAAGGGTTGCACGGCGATCGGCAAGTTGGCCGGCACCTTGAAGACGGCCGAGCCGTCCGGGTGGACCGGCACGGTGCCGAGGATCCTTCGGGCGTCCCAGGGCCCGTCGATGCCGATGTGGATGTGGCCGCCCATGCCGGGATAGGCGTAGTGGAGCGAGTAGACCCGCAGCTTCTTGACCGTCCCCCGCGGCACGCCCTTGAGCCCTTCGCCCAGGTAAACGTCGCTCAAGTAAACGGTGGCATCGTCGCGCCGGAGGTCGACGCGATCGGGGATCACCGGCGGGCGCTCGGTCTTGCGGAGCGGCACCGGCTCCAACATTGCGTAGCCAAGCTCCTCGTGGAGGAGGACCATGTTGTCGAACGCGTCGACCAGGTAAATTCCCCACATCGACGAGGCGTTGGGTTGGCAGGAGACCAGGAAATGCTTGCCGGAGAGCGGGTAGGGGTGGAGGAACTTGGGCCACGAGCCCTCGACCAGCCCGTCACGGATCACCGGTTCAACCTGGCGGCCGTAGCCCGGGATTCGCTGCACCGCCCCGTCGGCCTCGCGGCGTCCGTGGGCCGGGTCGAACAGCACCAGCTCGCCCATCCGCGGCACGCCGTGGTGCCCGGAGACGACCGCCACGACTTTCGTGGGATGACTGGGGATGGGCCGGGCGTAGAAGATCGAGTTGGGCCACATCGAGTTGCTGGCATAATACTCCATCTGGCCCGTGCCGTCGGGGTTCATCTGGAACAACAGCCGCGAGAAGTAGTGCGGCAGGTCGGAGTATTCCCAGCGGCTGTAAAGCACCCGGCCGTTGTTCAAGACGGTGGGGCACCAGTTGTGATCCTGGTCGAAGCAGAGCTGGCGGATGCTGCTGCCGTCGGGGTCCATGATGCAGAGGTTGGCCACGGTGTTGCCGCCCCCCACGCAGGGCACGCCGGCAAAGCAGCGCGTCGAGGCGAAGAGGATGCGCCCGTCGGGCAAGTAGCAGGGGTCGTAGTTGTCGACGTCGGGGTGCTCGCCCGGTGTGACCTGCCGGAGGTTGGCTCCGCCGGTGCCGATCTCCCAGATTTGCCAGCGGCCGTAGCTGCCGGGCATGGAAAAGAGCATCTTGCCGGCGTCGAAATCAAGATCGACGTCGCCGACGAACTCGCCCCCTCCGGGCTTGTAGAGCGTTTCCAGACGACCTTCGGGCCGAAGTGGCGAGAGCACGGCGATCTGGTTGTCGTAGCCCGTGGCGGGAAGGGCACAATTGCCCTGCCAGTTCTGCGGCAAACCAAGCCGATAAGCCTTGCGACGGACGACGACGAGCCGGTCGAAGTCCACGCGCGGGGTATCGAGAAGGGCTTGGCGGCGGAGGGTCTCGGCGTCCTGTCCGAGCGCGTCCGTCTCGCCGTCGCCCAATCGCTTCTCCAAATCGGCAAGCCGATCGAGATACTCGGGCCCGCGAGGGTAACGATCCGAGAAGGTTGCCCAGAGGTCTTCGATCGCCAGGCGGAGTGCCGGCAGGTTCAACTCCTCCGCCGCGGCCGGTCGCAAA
>JBDRTC010001316.1:0-3262 GCA_043824335.1 Planctomycetota bacterium
TGCCAAACTATCGAAGCCCAAAGAGCCCCCACCCACCGACGATCCCCCAGCTGAAACCGGTTAACTAGCACTCCAACCGCCTGACTGTCAATTGTTAGCACTCTCTCGGGTGTGTAGTCGGTATCTCGGACCGCCCGAGCCCCCGCAAGCCAGCCCGCCGTCGTTTTGCCGTTATGAAATTTCGTCCGTCCGGACCGTGCTGCCTCACGGATGTGACCGGACGGGCGAAATGGCGGGCCCGCGGCCCGCAAAAGAAGCCGTTCCCACAACAACGGCAGTCCTCCCTGCCGGCCTAACGACCTAGGCAGGGCCTTCCGGTCGCCTGCGGCGGGCGGCTTGCACCCCGGCCGGCTTCGCCGACCGGCGCGCAAGCTCTTAAACGGCCGATGCGAATCTGCCGGACCTGTTTTTCGACGAGCTTGCGCAATTGCTGTGATGTGATTTTTTAGGGTTGCCGGCCGTCTTTTTTTGTGCCATAATACCTAGCACCTTAGGGACACAGGACAATGAAGCAACCTCTCAAGGCACGAAACCGTGAGTTAGCACTGCTCCCCCCTCTATCCGATATCATCCGAGGGACCCTGATCCGATATCTCCTGACTTGCGGCAATCGTAAATGCCGTTGCCACCGTGAGAAGCGTTATCGGCATGGGCCTTACTGGTACGTCACTGTTTCCTATGGAAAGGGCAAGCGAAAACGGTATTTATTGCCCGCCCGTCAGGTGGCCAAGGCCAGGCAGGCGATCGCTGCCTATGACCGACTCTGGCGAGGCCTGTATCGAATCTCGGAGCTCAACCTGGACTTGCTGCGGAAGGGCGGGTAACGAGGGCAATGGCTGGTTCAAGACAAACCAGTCGGCTGCGGCTGAGACTGCGAGAGCAGCTCGAAACACTGCGGCGTTTAGCCGAGGTTTCCCTGGGGGACTCGAGATTATTGGCCGGCAGTCTCTACGAGCGCCGCCGGCGCTGCGGCCGGCCGCGGTGCCGGTGCGCGCGTGGGCGTCTGCATCGAGGGATGGTATTGGCGGCGGGTCCCAAGAGCCAGCGGCGGGTCGTGTCATTAGTTGGGATGGACCTGGAGGCGGTGCAGTCCTCTGTTTTGGGCTACCGCCGGTTGCGGCAGGCTCGGGCCGACATGGCGCGCGTGTTCGAGGAAATGGTGAAGACGTTTGATGATCTGGGACGATTGCGATCCATTAAGATTGGGGCTTTCCGTGGGCCCAACAAAAGCGAGTGAACGAAGCCGAATTTCTGCAAGATTGCGCGGCGCGTTACCGAGCCTGCCGACATGAGCGGACGAAACACATGAACCTAGAACAGTTGGAAGAGCTGATCCTGCAGGGGCAGATAGAGCTGGGCCAAAAGCTGCTCCAATCCCGATTGGAGGAGGACCCACGGCGCAAGCCGGAGGGCGAGTGCGCCTGTCCCAGGTGTGGGCGGAGTCTTAGGATTCAGAAAGAGAGTCAACGGCGGAACCTGAGAACCCTGCTTGGAGCTGTACTCTACTGGCGGGCATATGGGGTTTGCGACGCCTGCGGCTACAGCGGGGCTCCGCTTGACGAGGCGTTGGGAATCCCGCGGCGCGGGCCGAGCGTGGGGGCGTTGCGCAAGATTTGCCATGCGGCCGTGGTGGTGGACTCCTTTAAGGACGCGCAGGAGATGTTAAGGTCGTTGGCGGGAATTATCTTCGGGCGTCAGCGAGTACGAACGCTGGCGGAGCGGGAGGGACAGCGGATGGTGAAGGAACGCGCGGCGGAGATAGAATCCGTGAAGGCGCGTGGAGGCGAGATGGAATGCGAGGCCAAGCCGGATTTGTTGGTGATTGCGGCAGATGGCGGCCGTGTACAGATGCGTACGCCGAAGCTGGAGGACGTAGACGAAAAGCCGAGGCCTCCGGCCGCAGACGAGCAGCCGAAACCGGAGGACGTAGATAAAAAGCCGAAGTCTCCGACTCCAGATGAGCAACCGGAGCCGGAGGACAGGAAGAAGAAGGGGCGCTGGAGAGAAAACCGGGTAGGCGTGGTGTATGACGCGCAACCGCAAGAGGAGCCGGACGCTGAGCCGGAGAAATATGAAGGAGCGAAGGCTCATATTAAAACGTTTGTGGCTACGATGGAGAACTGGGAAACGTTTGGATGGATGTTGTGGGTCGAAGCGCTGAGGCGGGGATACGCTTTTGCGTGTGAGGTCGTGTTCTTGGCGGACGGGGCCAAGCATATTCGAGACCTAAAGAACTTGCACTTTCCAACGGCGCAATTCATCTTGGACTGGTACCATGCAGTCGAGCATCTGGGCGACTGCGCGAAGGCGGCTTTTGGGGAAGGGACGAAAGCGGCGAAGAACAGCTACAAGAAATGGAAGCAGATGCTATGGGGCGGGGAGGTAGAGACGATTATTGAGCAACTGCAGAAGCTGTCGCGTGAGGCGGGAGCCCCAGAGAAGGGAGATCCGGAGGGGAGTCCGCGGAAGGTTCTGCACCAGAACGCCTATTCCTTCTTCCCGAACAACAAGGATGCCATGGATTACCCCCTCTACAGGTCGAGGGGGTGGCCGATTGGCTCCGGCGTGGCGGAAGGCGGTGTGAAGCAGTTCGCAAAGCGGCTCAAGGGCTCCGAGAAATTTTGGAACCTTTCGAATACGGGAGCCGAGGAGATGTTGGGCCTGTGCGCATTGCATAAAAGCGAGGATGGCCGCTGGGACCGATACTGGTCCCGGCGGGCGGCCGGAGGCCTAGATCGATGATGCGGACCACGGCCGCCGGCCAGGACCTGCCACCGCCCCGTTTCACCTCGTGGCGCTGGAGCCCTCCGGCGCCTGTCGGATAGCACCAATTATACTTGCGCGTACCGACACCCGAAAAGGTGCCGAGATACTGGCGACGCACCCTTAACGAATTCGGCGCTTTCGGCTCACTACCCGCAAAGCTATAATCAAGGTCACATGCACGACGTAGCCATCATCGGCGGCGGGGTCATCGGCTGCGCCATCGCGCGCGAGCTCTCGCGCTTCAAGCTCCAGGTCGTCCTCGTCGAGAGCTGTGAGGAGGTCGGCTTCGGCACCACGAAGACGAACTCCGGCATTATCCACGCCGGCCACCACAGCCCGCCCGGCACACTGAAGGGATCCCTGTCGGTGCGCGGCAACAAGCTCTTCGACAAGCTGCACGAGGAGCTCAACTTCGGCTTCAAGCGCATCGGCGAGCTCGTCGTGGCGCGCGAACAGGAAGACCTCCCCGTCCTCGAACGCCTCAAGAAGCGGGGAG
>JBDRTC010001317.1:0-2864 GCA_043824335.1 Planctomycetota bacterium
GGCCAAACGAATCGCCGCCGAGCACCGGGGCGGCGCCGGCGCGCAGCCGAGGGTCTCAACCTGAAGGAGAAACCGTATGCAGCGGTACATTTGCGACGTATGCGATTGGGTGTACGACCCGGCCGAAGGGCTTCCCGAAGAGGGCATTGAGCCCGGTACCCTGTTCGAGGATCTGCCCGACGATTTCGAGTGCCCCGAGTGCGGCGTGGGCAAAGACGAGTTTTCGCCGGAGGAGTAGGGGCGCTTCGTCACTCGCGAATCGGTATCGGGAAGACGAAGTCGCGGGTCGAGTGGTAAAAGCCGGGGCACTCGAAGGAGCCGCTTCTGAGGCGGCGGTCCGCGCCTGCGCTCCGGAAGAACGGCTTGCCGGCGGGAACGATCGGCTCCCGCGAGGTCGCCTGCCCCCACGGGTCCAGGTCGCGGATCGCAACGGGCGTCGGCTCGGGGGAGTACTGAAACGGCCCGGCCGTATAAGGATCAAGCGGTAGCTCGTTGAGAAACGGGCCGACCAGCTCCTCCAGCCCCTCGGGCAGCTTGCCGTGTTCGAGGTGCCAGGCGGCCAGGGCAAGCTGCAAGCGCACGGCCCGGCGGCGGGTTTCGGCGGCAACGAAACCGATCGCACGCCACCGAGCCTGTCGGTTGTGGAAGAGATTGATCCAGGGCGTGGTCCGCTCCGGAGACCCCCAAACCGGGATGGAGGAGCGCGGTTCGTCGGGAAGCGTGAACCGCTGGTTCCCCAGAACCGCGGACTCGACCTGTGCAAACGCCTTCAGATCCTCGGCTGTGACCATGTTCAACACCCGCTCGGTGCGGGCCTTCTCCCACGGCAGCCACTGCATCACCAGCACGGTCCCGTATTTCGGATGGTGCTCGAAGTCGGCAAATTCGGTCGGGTCGAGGTCGCCGGCAAGGATCCGTTCAAGCCGGATGTAGTCCGACTTGATCGCGTCGCTCGGCGACGAGAGGTCCTTCTGAAGCGGTTCGAGCTTCTCGATCGCGGCCCGAATCCGCTCGGCGGTCTGATCAGCGTGCGTCGCCCAATCCGGCAGGCTCTCATAGACCCGCAGTTCGGTCAAGTCGGCATACGACGGTGTTGCCGTACGACGACGCAGGTGGGCGGAAAAACGGAGGATGGCCAAGTATCGCTCGAATGCCGCATCGAGATTCCCTTCGGACTCGAAACGCCGGGCACTCCGGATCAGCAAGAAGCCGAGTGCGTCCATGCCTGGACGTTTTCCGTCCGAGAAGGTTTTGCGGGTCGGATCGAAGAAATCGCAGGCCGATTTTTCCGTGGCTTCAAGCGTTAAACGAAGCGATTCCTCGTTTTCCTTGAACCAGGCGATCTCCGCCTCGGGCAAGGGTTTCCCGGGCTCTGCCCACAACGGTTCACGCGCTTCGCCCTCCTCGTATTCCGGTACCTGCATGGGCACGTACAGATCGACCGCCCGGCGGTACATGTCGGCCGTTGCCCGGGCCTCGGCCGTGGCCGGCTTGCCGAACTGCTCGGGATCAAAGCCGAGATCGACGACCGGCACGGAATAGACCCGGTACGCGCAGACCGACGCGACGATCACCACCGCGGGTAGCGCCAACGCAAGCGCCGTGGGGAGCCACGCCTTTAGCGTGTTCCGCTCCAAAAGCCAGTGCGGCGTGCGGAGCCAGGTGGCCAGCAAAAGGACCAGCGGGATCGGCACGACCGACCAGAGCCAGGGCACGCCCAGAAACAACATCAGCCCCGACCAGAACGAGAGAAAAACGGCCAGCGCCACGCCGACGACCCCGGCGAGAATCCCGCTGGAGAAGAGCATCGAGGTGAGTTGGCCCGCGGCGTAGGCGAGGATCACAAAACCGAGCACGCCGCCGACAAATCCGGCCATGAATCGCGCCTCCGCGGCCTGAATCTCGGGCGGGATCTGTCGCGGCGCGCCCAGTAACTCCAACCCCAGGCCCAGCGCATACGGGAGTGACACAAGGACGGTCCAAGCCAAGACCGGAACGATCCAGATCAAGTGCCGGCTCACCCAAACGGTCCTCGGCGACACGCCCCGCTCGGTGAGAAAGCGGAAGCCGTGCCGCCGCTGATCGCCGAGAAACACGCACGCGCCCGCTAGGGGAACCGCCCCGAGGGCCAGCCACGTGGCCGCGACGAACGAGAACCCTTGCTGGGGGTTGAGGGGTCGGCCGAGCCCACCCGTTGCCTTCCAGATACACAGATCGATCCCGATCACGAACGCGGGAAGAACCATGGCACTCACGACGGAGAGCATCCCGGCCGACTGCCAGAGGTGCTGCCAGAGGAGCCGGCCGAGTATGCCGCCCTGCGTGGGCACGTCGGCGCACGCGGGGCCGGCCGCCTCTTCCACTCCTCGTTCGCCCAGGCCAAGACGCCCGAGACCGGCCGAGGGACTCACTCTCTCACGAAACCACCGGAGTCCCAGCCAAACCGTCGGCACGGCGACCATCGCCGCAAACACGGCGCGCCGCGGCAGCGCGTCGAGGTACGGCGCGCGGAAGTATTGTGGTCCGCTCTCGGCAACCAGGAAATGGACGCTGACCGCCGCCGCCGTCACGCCCAGAACCGTGGCCTTCAGCGGCCGGTGGAGCAGCAGGGAAAAGAACGTCCCCCAGATGAGCAGCTCGACCGCGCCAAATCCGAATGCCGCCCAGATCTGCCGGTGCGTCACCGGATCGGAGGGGAATCGAAAACCGGCCCACGCGGCCGCCAGGCACCAGAGAAGCCCGAGGATCGCCGCCGTGCTGGCGACGGCAAACGTTACCTTGGCGAAGAAGAGCCGGCCGGCCGAAACGGGAAGCGACCGCTGGAAGTCGTAGGTGCCCGCCTCGTGCTCCGTGGCAAAGAGCGT
>JBDRTC010001318.1:0-3943 GCA_043824335.1 Planctomycetota bacterium
CGCCAGGATCGCCAAGAACAGGCCTCATCGCCGACAAGACGAAGGTCATCTCCACTGGAAATCCCGCGCTGGCAGCGGCAGCGCTCGCTTGTCGTCGTCAACCCGACCACAGAATCTTCACCGGCACTCTGCTGACCGGGTTCTTCACCCCTTTTTCAGAGTCATTACCACATCGCTGCCAAACACCGCAAGGGGCGGTATTGCTTTGAATAGGTAGTAGTCAAGCTTCTGCAAGGCGCGCGTGTACCTACGGGCAACTGTTCTCAACCGATCGCACAATCCAAAGCGCCAAAGCGAGATGTCAGGAAAGACCTCGCGAATGGCCTTCATGTCGCTGGAGGTGAGATTGTGTTCATCTTCAGTGATTTCTTTGTCGAACGATTTAGTTCGTGGAGCGATCCACAGCATCAATCGGCATTTCCGCAAGGGATCAATGATCGGGACCTCCATGTGTTCTCGAAACAAGGCGAGACCACCCCGTTTCAGTACCCTCCAGCATTGCCCTATTGCTGGTGCGATGTCGCAATGATGCAGTATGTTTGTGCCCACCACTATGTCGAAGGTCTCTGATGCGTACTCCAGATTCTCGGCCGTCTGCACGCTGAAGCTTACCCTGTCGGCGAGTTCATACTTCTCAGCGAGTCGCTGCGCAACAGCAATACAGGCGGGAGAAATGTCAAAGCCGTGCACTTCGTATCCGAGCCTCGCAAGAGTAATCTAGCGAGTGCCCCATCCGCATCCGAAATCCAGCAACTTCTGACTGGGAGATTGGAAGTAGCTTCGGGCGAACTGATAGACGCGCCAGTAGGAGTTCCAGGGGCGTGTCTCCTCTCCCGCAATCGGCGAGAAGTCGATGTCCGTGGGGCATTTCAGGTCTGAGAACTCGTCGTAGTATTCCCGCTCCCGCCGTTGTCGTGGAGTCAGTATAGTGCCGGGCCTACTATTCATCGCTCAACATCCTCAAGGAGAATCGAAAGTGCTCTGAACGCCTAATCTCCAGATGCAATGGCGACCGGCTTGCGACGAAGCGTCACGATTGCCCAACCGGCAAACCGGCCGAGTTCGGACGCCCGTCGACCGTCGCCGTCTGCCGACAGATCCGGTCAAACTGCCGAGCGATCTTCTCGGCCGAGAAGTTTTTGCAGACGTACTCGCGGGCATTGTGGCCTAGCTGGGCACGACGCTCGTGGTCGGAAAGCAGGTGGGCTACTATGTCAGCGAAGCTTTCCGGCGTATCCGCCAACTCGATGTGTTTTCCCGGCGTAACCTTCAGGCCTTCCGCGCCCAGCGACGTGCTCACGACCGCCTTGGCCATGGCCATCGCCTCGAAGATTTTGAGCCGCGTGCCGCCGCCGACGAGGAGCGGCACGACGACGACCGCCGCGCCCGCCAGGTAAGGCCTCACGTCGGGCACGTTCGCGGCGACCTCGATCCCGTCGATCGCTCCCATACGGAGCACCGCTTGATTGGGGTTGCGGCCGACGATCTGAAACGTGGCTCGGGGCCGGGCGGCGCGGATCCGCGGCCAGACCTGGCGGACGAAGAACTCGACGCCGTCCAGGTTCGGCAACCAGTCCATCGAGCCCACGAACACCAGCCGGTCGGCCTCTTCCCCATTCGATTGCGGCTCGTAGAAGGAGGTGTCGACCGCCGTATCGATCGTGTGGACGTGCCGCCAGCCGTACTCTTCCTCGAAAATCCGCCGGTCGCGGTCGCTGACCGCCACGACCCCGTCGAAGTCGCGCCCCGCCCTCGCTTCAAACCGCCGCATCTTGCGCCATTGCAGGGCCATGTACTTCCTTCGCGCCCAGCCGGGCCCCGAAGTGGCGTGGCGCTTGAAGATTTCCGCTTCCACGTTGTGCTCGAAGAGAAGCCGGGGCGGCCCGGGAAGGCCGATCGCGTTCCGGGCCATCTGCACAAAGTCGCAGACCACCAGGTCAAACTCCTCCTCGCGAAGCAATTCAGCCGCCTTGCGACGCAGACGCGGGTCATAATCCTTGGCGACCGTGAACGGATAGGGCGAAAAAAGGTTCCGCGCAAGGTCCCCGTAAAACCGAAGCGTGCCCCGGGCAACCTCCCGCCAAGGGATGCTCACCAGCCGAAGCCCCAACTCTTCCATTGCCCCAACGAACGGTTCCTCCTCCGCCAGGATATTCGAAAGATACGTCACCTCATGCCAGCAAGCCAGATGCCGCACCACGTTCAACGTGCGAACCTTCCCTCCATCATCGGTGGGGAAGAGGAGCCGCTTTTGGAGGAAGAGGATTTTCACGTTTCATCTTTCACGTCGCGTGAACTTTGGACATTCCTGACCTGCCAAACGGTCAGGCGTTCTCCCTCGCCGGGGCTGAGTAGGCGGTCGATGTATCTCTGGGGGATTCGGAACGTTCTCATCGTCCGACCGATAAAGCTCGGAGCACGTTCTTCGGGTATACGCTTCACGACCCGCCATCCCGGTCGCTCTCGCAGGGGCTCCACGTCGACCTCGCCCGGCGGCGTCCGAATGACCACATAACCAGATCGGATTCCACCGGGCTTTTCGATCGTTCTCACGTCGGGAACCAGCCCTTTCACGTTGGCAAACGCATGCGACGTTTGCATTCTGGAGAAGAAGTGTACGCCAAGTTGGCTATCTTGCGGGAAACCCGTCAAAGCTTGAAGATGAAAGAACACGCGAGGGTCGACCCAGAACCGTTGATCCCGATGCTCGTTTCGGAAAGTTGCCAGTTCCCTTTCGTTGTCGCGAACGTGCCGGCTTCCATCAAGATACAGACAGACAGCCGAACTGGCGAAAAGAATGCCAATAGCCCCCCAGCGCCAGACCGGGCGCCATTGCATAAGGCCGTAGGCAAGCAGCAACATCGCAGGAATTGAAAGGCAAGTGAAATACCGGGCAATGCGGACCATTGGGAACGGGAAACCTACTGGGAAATAGCTAACAACAAGAGCCAGGCCGATTGTCCAAATCATGAGTTCCGAGGCTCTTCGCCGTCTCTGGTATATCAAATAGCCCAACAAGGGCCACAGGAAGTAGTAAAAGAGACCGAACTCTTGATTCGTTGCGAACATGACCAACGGCTCAAGCAACGAGATGGTTCCACGCTCCCCGCCCTGGTGCAGGTGCAAGAGGATTTGCCAAGTGGGCGCTTGTTGTTTGGCAGGAGCGTTCGCAGTGTCCGCGTACTCGGAAACAATTGTTGTCCATCGGTACATAGGGTCGCCGACAAGCGTGCTCCAAAAGGCGCTTTCACCAAGCACCACCAATGCGCCCCCGAGTAGTACGAGCAAATACTCTCGCTTCAACGTCCTCGTGCGCAAGAGGAGTATCGCGAATGGAAAGATCAGGAAGACGGCGGGTTCTTTAGAGAGCCATGCAATTCCCGCGGCGACGCCGCTTGCCAGGTAGCACCACTTCGCTCCGCGGCGCTCTCCCAGCAGGAAGAAGTATAGCGTCAGCACCATAAACAGCCCGAAGGGGCCGTCCGCATACGGGTGGGTCGAATAGATCACTTCCAGGGGAAAGAACGCGAGGAAAAACGTTCCCAGCAAGGCCGTCTTTTCATCGAAAACCAGCCTTCCCAGCTTGTAAACCAGGACAAGGCTTGCAAGCCCGCAAAGCAGGGAATAGAGGGTCAGCGCGAAAGCGTTGGGCCCGAAAACGCGAATTGCCAGCGCCATCGGGAGCCAGACGCCAGTTCTCCCGAGCCATGCAGTAACGTGTTCCACGTCGGGTTGGCCTCTCTCAGAAAAGAGCTTCGCGTGGACGATATAGTGTCGGTCGTCGTATCCCTGATATCCGGCGAAACACGCGATACGCAACGCCATCCCGAGTGCAATAATCCCGACCAGCAGCAGGGCCACCCGCCATTTGGCAAACGCACTGGCTGGAGCGTCTCCCGGTGATTGATCCGTAGCCAGCGGCTCCGGCAAATCGCCTGCGATT
>JBDRTC010001319.1:0-4612 GCA_043824335.1 Planctomycetota bacterium
AGCCTGTTTTAAGGAGTCCCGGATCATGCAGACGTTCTTGATAATTGTCGGCGGATTTTTGGTGGCCTTTGCCCTGTTTGCCTTGTTCGTTTATCTGTGGATTCGCGCCAAGGTCCACGGTTTTGTGGAATCGCTTGGGGAAGCGATCGAGCAGGTGCCGGCTGGAATGGGCTACCCGCCGATGCGGATTGAACTGGATCCCGTCGAGAAGCTCGATTGGGACGACTTCGAGGCCGTGGAGGCGCTGGCCGGTCCGTTGGTGGAGTCGGGTTTCGTTGAAGCGGGCAGTTTCCAGGTGATGATGAACGCGTTCGTCAAGATGCGAGCCTTCGCGCATCCGATGCACCGCATCTACTCCGTGATCTACGAGGTGTCGCCGATCGGCGTGTGGCTCGACCTGGTAACCCGGCATTCCGATGGAACGACTCTGACCTACGCCACGGTCCGCTCGCCGGGCATGAGGCGTCCGCCCGGCAAGCCGGCGGTATACCTGCCCGGCCTGGGCGCCCGGGAACTGTTGGATCGTTTCCTGGCCGATCGTCCGGACCAGGAGAGGCTGCCCACGCCTCCGGAGGAGTTCGCCGCCACGCTCCAGCGGGCACACGCCGAGGAGATGGACTGGCACGCGGAGCGGGGAGGGCCAAGCGAGGAGGAAATCCGCACGATCGCCGAGAACGACGGCACGGAAGTCGACGATGCGATGATTCGAGACGTTCAGGAAGGCTGGCGATCCCACTTCAGCGAGTATTGGGAGGAAAGGCTCCGCCAGAGTTATCTTGCCTCCCCCGACGTTTCCGCCGCCGAATGGGAGAAGATCCGCGACCGGCTCGTGTTCATCCACGACCGCCTGGGCACGGAGGGGCTCGTGGGCCATTTTGAATCGGCCGTCTACGAGGAAATGGAGGAGGCCGGCGAAGAGGAAGACGACGACGACGAGCCGCGGCGTTTGGAGGAGTTCCGCGAGGTCGCCAGACAGCATCCTCCGCGCGAGGCCTTTGCCCGCCTGAATGATATGGTGCCTCCGCAGTTCCGCTTCGAGAAGTACGGTCAACTGAGCGAACCGCTGGAGGCCGATGTCTGGCTCGAGCCGGAGGACCCATACAACGATTGACGGTCACGAGAAGGAGCGTGGCGGCGTGGGCCCGTTTTCCGCCCGGCGAGTTGCAGCCGGTGGTCGTTGGAGGTAGCATAATCCTAAGCGACGGCCGGAGAATAACTCGGGGACTGTCCCAATTTTCCCGCAGGGAAAATGGGACTGTCCCCCTCCCAAACCAAGCGGCCTCGCAGGAAAACGGCGTATCGCCGAGATGGGAGACGATGATGAGCGACCCGAACGTACCGCCAGACGTGCAGCCGGAACTGAACGCGGACATCGGTGCGCAAGACGTGGCTGGTAAGCACGATTCGGAGGAGCCGGGGATTCAGCGGTCGCCGCTGGCACTTCGCCCTTGCTCCGACTGCGGCACGATGGTGTCGAAGCAGGCGAGCATGTGTCCGAGTTGCGGGCGCGCGTTTCACGAGTCTTCGTACACGGCCCGTTACCGCGGCGAGCAGCCCGTGGTGATCTTTGCCCTGATCAGCCTGCTGGCCGTTGCGTTTCTCTTTCTCAGCCCGTTGGTCGTCTACGGGATTACGGTGAATCTCGCCCCCGCCGTGGTCGGAGCCGGCGAGGGACAAGACGTGGCTGCGACCGAATTTGCCTTGGCCATCGTGGGCTTCTACGTGTTCTCCATGCTGGGCTGCACGTTCCTGGGCGGGGCGGTCGGCCGGCCGCGAATGGCCTACGCCACGGGCTGCTTCCTCGGCCTGTTCTTTGGGCCGCTGGGCGTCCTGGCCGCCCTGGGAATCGACAAGAGGCCGCAATGTCCCCAGTGTGCCAGCCGGCTCAACGGCTTGGCCAAGGAGTGCCCCTCCTGCCACGCCCGACTCGTCTGGAAGACCGTGCCGAGCTGGTATTGATGGCGGCAGACCCGCGCCGAGCACAGGGGGGGACGGGGGGACGGATCAACTACCGGACATTCAACACTTCGGCGATCCGCTCTCTGGTGACCGGCTGGATCAACCCTTTCTCGCAAATCAGGGCCTTAATCAGTTTGGCCGGCGTGACGTCGAAGGCCGGGTTGTAGACGCCGATGCCGTCCGGGGCGGTTTGGCGGCCGAAGCCGTGGGTGATTTCCCGGGGATCGCGCTGTTCGATGGGGATGGCGTCGCCGCTGGCGAGCGAAAGGTCGAACGTGTTGGTGGGGGCGGCCACGTAAAAGGGGACGTCGTGGGCAGCGGCCAGGAGGGCCACCCCGTAGGTGCCGATCTTGTTGGCTGCGTCGCCGTTGGCCGCGATCCGGTCGGCCCCCACGACCACCGCCTGCACCCGGCCTTCCCGCATCACTTGGGCGGCCATCGAGTCGCAGATCAGCGTGACGTCGATCCCCCGTTGGCGAAGTTCCCAGGTGGTCAGTCGGGCCCCCTGCAACAACGGTCGGGTCTCGTCGGCGTAGACGTGAAGCCGCTTCCCCGACTCGGCCGCCGCGAAGAACACGGCAAGGGCCGTCCCGTAATCGGCCGTGGCCAGCCCGCCGGCGTTGCAGTGGGTCAACACACCCTGGCCGTCGGAGAGTAGCGCCGCCCCGTGACGCCCGATCGCCCGACACATCTGCCGGTCTTCTTCGTGGATCGCCCGGGCGTCGGCCAAGAGATCGGCGGCGATCTCGGAGGTCGGTTTCTTGCCGCGGCCTTCCAGTGCCTTCCGCTTCATCCGCTCCAGGGCCCAAAAGAGGTTGACTGCCGTGGGCCGGCTCGTGGCCAGGTAGTCGGTCACTTCATCGAGCCGGGCGAAGAAGGCGGCCTCGTCGCGATCGGCCACGGTTTGAAGCCCCAGGCAGACGCCGTACGCCGCGGCAATCCCGATGGCCGGGGCGCCGCGGACCCGGAGCATTTGGATCGCTTCCCAGAGCGTCTCCACGTCGCGGCACGCGACCTCGGCGAACTCGATCGGCAGGAGCGTCTGGTCCACCAGCCGCAGGTAACCGTCGCACTCGCCGATCCAGCGAACAGTCTGGACGTCTCTCAGCTTCTCCCCCGGGGTCGACCCGCTCATGGCCTCTCCTCGCGGAGGGTTTTTTGGAGTGCGTCGTTTCGGGCAGCCACCTTCTCGGGGAGTTTTTGTTTGAAGGCGACGAGCTTCTGGGCAAGCGCCGGGTCGGAAAGGGCCAGGATCTGGACGGCCAGAAGGCCCGCGTTTCTCGGTCCGCCCATCCCCGCCCCTACGGTGGCCACGGGTACGTCGCCGGGCATCTGCACCGTGGAAAGGAGCGAATCGAGCCCGCCCATCAGCCCGGTCGGCACGGGGATGCCGATCACCGGCAACGTGGTGTGCGAGGCGACCACGCCGGCCAGGTGGGCCGCGCCCCCGGCCGCGGCAATGACCACCTTCAGCCCGCGCGGCGCTGCGCTCTTGGCAAACTCCTCGACAAGCCCCGGCGTTCGGTGGGCGCTCATCACCCGGGCCTCGTACGCCACGCCAAACTCATCGAGGGCCTCGGCCACGGCTTTGATCTTCGGCCAGTCGTTTTGGCTTCCCATCACGATGCCCACGAGGGGCGAAGGATTCTTTGGCATGGTTGATCCTTTGGTTGCTTGTCGCGATTGTGGGTTCTCGCGGCGTTGGGAGGCTAAGCCGCAAGCGGCTGCAACCACCTTGGCAGGCTGCCGGCGGCTAGACCTCGAACCGTGGGTTGTACGGCATGTCGAAGGTTTCGGCAACCGCCCGGTTGGTCACTTCGCCCTGGTAAACGTTGATTGCCCGGGCGACGGGGGGAAGCGCTTCGGCCGCCGGCAGAAGCCCCAGGTTGGCGATCTTCAAAGCCCAGGGCAGCGTGACGTTGCACAGGGCGAACGTGCTGGTGCGTCCGACCGCGCCCGGCATGTTGGTCACGCAGTAGTGGACCACGTCGTCGACGACGAACGTGGGATCGCTGTGGGTCGTGGGACGGCTGGTCGCCGCGCATCCGCCCTGGTCGATGGCCACGTCGATGATCACGCTGCCGGGCTTCATCAGCTTGAGATCCTCCTGCTCGATCAGCCGGGGGGCCTTGGCGCCGGGAACCAGGACCGAGCCGATCACCAGGTCGGCCCGCTTGAGCTGCTCGCGCACGGTGTGGCGGTCGCTGAAGAGCGTGGTGACGTTGGCGGGCATGATGTCGTCGAGGTATCGGAGCCGGTCCATGTTGATGTCCAACAGGCCGATGTTGGCCCCGAATCCGGCGGCGACCTTCGCGGCGTTGGCCCCCACGACCCCGCCGCCGAGAATGGTGATGTGGGCCGGCTCCACGCCCGGCACCCCGCCCAAGAGGATCCCCCGGCCCATTTGCGGGCGTTCCAGGTACTTGGCCCCCTCTTGAATGCTCATCCGGCCGGCCACCTCGCTCATGGGCGTTAGAAGCGGCAAACGCCCCCGGTCGTCGCGCAAGGTCTCGTAGGCCACGGCGATTGCCCCGGTCTCGATCACGGCCTCGGTGAGTTGGCGGTCGGCGGCAAAGTGGAAGTAGGTGAACAGGATCTGCCCGCGGCGAAGCCACTCAAGCTCGCTCGGCTGGGGCTCCTTGACCTTGACGAT
>JBDRTC010001320.1:0-3785 GCA_043824335.1 Planctomycetota bacterium
GGAGAAGTTCCGTCAAGGGATTGGCGGGGCGAGCTCGGAGAGGCCCTCGGGGACTTCAGGGACCTCGATCTCGATCACCACGGGCCAATCCTCGAATGACGTCCAGACGTCCAAGTCACCCGTGTTGTGGGTCTGGACGCCCGACTCCTCATCCAAGTTCATCGGGTCAATCTCGATCCTCGCCGGTTCCTTCACGTTTTCGTCCGGGCTCTCTTCGGTTTGCTTCCGGGCGTCGCCGGGAGGAGTCTGAGGGGGCGCGATCTTCGGCGCTTCGGAGAGGTTCTGTCTCCCGGAAGGGGGCGATTCCTCCCGGCATCCGCAACCGGCAAAAAGCAGAATCATCGTCGAACTCAACACGAACGCTCTCGGCATGTCGTTATGTCCTTGGCTCTCTCTAACGCGAACGCGACTGTTCGATCA
The DNA here is from genome assembly GCA_043824335.1 of Planctomycetota bacterium. Classification (GTDB taxonomy): domain Bacteria; phylum Planctomycetota; class Planctomycetia; order Pirellulales; family Thermoguttaceae; genus JBDRTC01. Next base: position 421 of record JBDRTC010001320.1, read on the forward strand.
ACTCCTCGAAGAGCCGCTCATACTGCCGCACGGCCTCGACGTCTTCAAAAAGTCGCGGGCTGGCCTCGCGGATCTTTTCCACGACCGACGCCCGGTAGTCGGCGTCGGCGGCCAGGGCGACGGCGATCCGCACGTAGTCGTCGGCGTCCGACGCCACACACTCCATGATCCCCATCTTCCGGTAGCACGCAAGCGTAAAACGGCCCCGGCGGAACTCGCCCGGCAGGGTGACGATCGGCCGGTTCATCGAGAAACCGTCGTAAGTGGTGATCCCGCCGCCGAAGTGGAGCGGATCCAAAAGCACGTCGGCCGCGGCCACGAGGCTCAGGTAATCGGGGTACGTCTGCTGGGGAAAGAAGACGATCCGGTCGGCCACGTCGGGCATCGTGGCCGCAAACCGGCCCCGGAGCCTCGCCGTATTGGCCTCGTGGTGATCTCGGGGGACAACGAGAATCCCCTCCGGGTCGCGGCGGAGAATCCCGGCGAGGATCGGATCGAACTCCGGATGGAACTTCTGGATCTGCTGCAGACACGCGTACCAGTGCCGATCGACGGGAAGGCCGACTTCTCCGACTTCTCCGACTTTTCCAAAAGCCTCCCGCGGCTTCGGCGCCTCGGGCAGCGACATTCGCTCTTGATAGGTCAAGAGCGTGCTCGCCATCACAAGACGCTCCCGGTAATGCCCCTCGGCGTTCTCAGGCTCCACCAGCGTGGAGGACAAAAAGCAATCCATCTGGGGAATGCCCGAGGTGACCGGAAGACCCCATCCGGTACACTGAACCGGGGCCAGCCGGAAAAAGGGGAGAAAGTAGTTCGCCGTGCCGGAACCGACCTCCCAATAGTAGAGGAGATGGAAGCGGGCGGCGCGGATCGCATCGAGGGCCCCGTCGAGCCGATCGGGGATGGCCAGAACGCCGACCGAGTCGTCGGCCATCGCCGTGCGGACCATCGCGGCCCCCGCCGGCGAGCAGATCACCACCGGCTCGAACCGCCCGTGGTCCATCTTCTCCAGCACGCCCCGCATGCACTTCACGAAGATCGCTTCGTGCGGGTCGGTCACAACGAAGCCGATCCGGTAGCGCTTTCCGCTCGGCTCCGGCGCCGTGCCGGGGTCCCAGTTGCGGAAAATCTCCGCGTAAGCCTCCTTGATCGGGCGATCGTCGCGCCCGTGAAACTGAAGGTCGTACGGGGGCCCGGTCCCGAGGATGGCGAGCTTCGAGAGCTCAACGCGCGGGTTTCGCTCGGCGAAACTCTTCAAGTCGGCCAACAGCCGGCGCCGAGACTCGTCGATCTGGTCACTCGTTTGAAACACGTTGGGAAGGAGCGTGGCGGCGCGAAGCGCCCACAAGGGCTCATGCGGAAAGAACTGTTGGAGTTGCCCGTAGCTCGCCGCGGCTTCCTCGATCTCTCCTCGCTCTTCGTGGAGGATGGCCAGGCTGTGGTGGGCCTCGACCGAACCGGGCATCACCTGAAGCGCCCGCCGGTGGACGGCCACTGCATCGTCTGGGCGGCCCTGCGCCCGGAGGGCACTACCCAGCTTGTTCCATGCGGCGACGTGGTCGGGCCGGATTCTCAGTCCCTGCTCGTAGCAGGCGACCGCCTCGACGAACCTTCGCCCGGCTGCGAAGGCGTTCCCCTGGTTGAAGTACGCCTCGGCGTAGTGGGGGTTGATTTCCAGGGCCCGCTGGCAGCTTGCCGCCGCTTCGGCAAATTTCCCCTGCTCGATCAGGGCGCTTGCCAGGTTGTTGTGCGCCCGGGCATAGTTCGGCCGGATTTCCAGCGCCCGACGGTAACTGGCCACGGCTTCAGCGAGCTTGCCTTGGTCTTGGAAGAGGATGCCGAGGTTGTTGTGGACGTCGACGTAATCGGGCCTGACCGCGAGGGCCTTCCGGCAGCACTCGACGGCCTCCTCGCGCTTTCCCTGCTCCCGCAGGATGACGGCCAGGTTGAAGTGCGCTTCGGCGTAGCCGGGATTGATTTTGAGAGACCGGCGGCAGCTCGTCACGGCCTCGTCGAGCCGGCGGAGAGCCAGATAGGCCGCGGCAAGGTCGTTGTGATATTTGGCCACGTCGGCCTCTAGCGCGACGGCGCCGGAAAGAAACTCGATGGCCGCCTCCGGTTGACGAAGCTGGAGGCCGATGACGCCGAGAAGGTTGAGCGCCTGCGAGTGCCGCGGCTCGACTGCGAGGATTTGCCGGCAAATCCCTTCCGCCTGCTCGAATTGACCGGCCCGATGATACTCCAGGGCGCTGGCCATGGCTTCACGCGTGTCGGCCATCCTGCTCCTTTTCAAGATTGCAGAGGAACGCCTTGTACTCGGGGATCATCGCTTCGGCGTCGCCGACCGGCGGGGTCAGCAGGTTCGCGCTTTGTCCGGTGGCCAGGCCCTCGTAGCCGAAGTGCCAGACGATTGCCACCTGCTCGATCATGTTGCCGTCCACCTCCAGCGGCCTGAGCCGGCCGGTCACCAGGGCGTAGACGTTGATCTGGCCTCGGGCGGAGCGGATCGTGACGCGGTCGCCGTTGGCAATGCCCTTCCGTTGGGCCAGCTCGCGGCTTATCTCGACAAAGGCGTCGGGCACCAGCTCGACCAGCCAGGGCAGATTGCGCGACATGGCCCCGCCCAGCCAGTGCTCGCTCACGCGGCACGTGGTCGCCACGATGGGGTACTCGTCGGGCCGGCCCAGGTCGCCGGCCCGCCAACGCTTGGCGATCGGGTTGGTCTCTTGCGGCGAAAGGAGGTTGGCCACGGGACTTTCCAACGGCTCGTAGTGTTCCGGGAGCGGCCCGTCGGCCAGCGAGGGGGCGAAGAGGCACGCGCGCCCGTCGGGGAGCATCAGGAAGGCGTGCTTGCCCTCGGGGTGGTGCCTTCCGTCGGGCGTTTGTGGGGGGGGCCATGAGCCGTCGGGGACGTCGCCCGTCCACCGGCCCCGCTCCCAGTCAAAATGCACGACCGCTTTCCCCTCGGCCCAGGGACGGCCCGCCGGGTCGCAACCGGCCCGATTGTAGAGCACCCGCCGGTTGGACGGCCACGACCACGCCCAATTCGCATGGAGCCCGCCTTCTCCAAAAGGATCGCTCGCCGAATCGGAAGCCTCGCGCCGGGCCATCTGGTTGCCCGACGCGGTGTAACTGCCGCAATACAGCCAGTTGCCCGAGGCGGTCGAGCCGTCGTCACGCAAAAGCGCAAACGACGGGACTAGATCGCCCGCTTTGAACCGTGCACCGGTTTCGGGAAGCTCGACGTCGGTCAGGAACTGTCCATTGATCTCCCGGGCCACCAGGTGCGGATCGGGGCCACTAGGAGCCCGTTGAGAAAGTAGCTCCTCGGAGATTCGGGTGCCACTGCTGGCTTGTCCAGCAGT
>JBDRTC010001321.1:0-10298 GCA_043824335.1 Planctomycetota bacterium
CGCATGACTTCCGGGTTCTCGTCTGTAGGGAACGCCCTCCGTGGCGTTCCGGTGCACGAGAGAAAGGGGCGTTTGTCCGCACTTCGCGGAACGCCACGGAGGGCGTTCCCTACAGGTGGTCCGTCACAAACACGGAGGTTGTTTTTAGGCCGCCCCCAAGCGAAGATAGAGAGCGTTCCCTGCCCGGAGGATGCCCGGCGACAACGGGCGCCTCTCTCTCACCGTTCAGGAGCCGGCAACATGCGCGACACCTACACAAGCTGCCTCGCTGTCTTGCTGACCGCCCTCGTGGCTCGGGCGGGCGAACCGCCGGTGGACCAGGACGGTCGTCCCCTGATCCAGAAACGGGGCACCATTGCCGTCGACATCGTGGAAAACTCGCCGGTCGTGTTCAAGGATCGGCTCTACCTCTTCATGGGGAGACACGAGTTCCACTTCGTCGACTACGAGACCGGCCGCAAGACGACGCCCTTTACGAGCGGCTATTTCGGCAACGCCTTCGTGGAGGGCGACACGGTGTACGTGACTGTCGCGGCCGCCGGGCCCGAGGTGAAGCTGTTCACCTCGCAGGACCTCGAACACTGGCAGTCGCAGACTGTGCTGGACCTCCCGGGGTATGGGATCTACAACACCTCGATCTGCAAGGCGGACGACAAGTACGTGATGATGTTCGAGATCGGCGAGCCGAAGGAAGAGGCCGGCCACGCCTTCACGGCCCGGTTTGCCACGTCGCCGGACCTGGAGCATTGGACCCTCACGCCGCCGGAGTGCAACTACTCGAAGGACCGCTACACGGCGCCGCACGCCCTGCGCTGGCTCGACGGCGACTACTACGATTTCTATCTGGAGCATATTCGCGGCGAGCCCTACGAGTCGCACGGCTACGAGATGTACGTGGTCCGCTCGAAGGACCTGATCCATTGGGAAATGAGCCCGCTCAATCCCGTTCTCCGCGCCTCGCCCGACGACCGAAAGCTGGCAAACCCCGATTTCACCGACGACGAGCGGCAGCGAATCGCCACGGCCAAGAACCTCAACAACTCCGATCTCGACTTTTGCGAGCACCGGGGCCGGGTGATCCTCGTCTACTCCTGGGGAAACCAACTCGGCGTGGAACATTTAGCCGAGGCGGTGTACGACGGCTCGCTCAAGCAGTTCCTGCGAGGCTGGTTCCCGGAGAAAAAGCACGCCAAGACGGAGAACAAGTAGCATGTCGTACAAGATGTTCGTGGCATGGTCCGTTTGTGCCCTTGCCCTGGCAGGTGCACCGCGGACAAACGCCAAAGAGCACAGCCGTTTCGTGACCGCCCAGATGCGCGCCAACGCGCTCGTGAACGCTGAGAAGCACCCGTGGGTTGGCCAGCGGCGGCAGCAGGCGATTGCCGCGGCCGCACGTTGGGTGGATCGCACGGACGACGAGCTTTGGGCGATGGTCCCCGCCCAGGAGTTGCCGCGAACGGTCTACACGAACCAGGGCGTGATTTACGAGGGCCAAGCGCCGTACTGCCCCGGCTGCGGCGAGGCGGCCCCGGCGAAATACGGCCGAACCTGGTGGAAGTTCGACGAGAGCCGCCCCTGGAAGGTCCAGTGCCGGAACTGCGATGAGATCTACCCGAAGAACGATTTCGAAGCCTTCTACAACTCCGCTCTCGACGAGCGGGGCATGTTTCGCCGGAAGCTGGGCGACCGCTCGCTGTTGCTGAACGCCGAGCACGCCGACCCGAACGACCCGCTCCACAAGCTCTACGTCGACGACGGCTACGGCATGTTCGACGAAAAAGGAAGACGGCACGACGTCGTCGCCTACTACTGCTGGGCAGGCGTATGGCGGCGGATCAAATCGGGCGTCAGCGCACTGGCCGAAGCATATGCGTTGACCGGCGACCGGCGCTACGCCCACAGGGCGGCCGTGCTCTTGGACCGGATCGCCGACGTCTACCCGGAGATGGATTACCGGCCGCTCCACGAAATGGGGTTTCAGCACAGCCAGGGCGGCACCGGCCAGGGACGCATCGAAGGCTGCATCTGGGAATGCGTGGTCGCCCGGGACTTGGCCCGAAGCTACGACGTGATCTTCGATGGAATCCAGGATGACGAGCCCCTCGTCGCGTTCTGCTCAAGCCGGGCGAAGCGGCACAAGCTCGCAGACAAGGGCAGCATCCAGGCGATCTGCCGGCACATCGAGGACGACCTGCTCCTGGAAGCCCTGAATTCGTGCAAAGACGGCCGGATCTCCGGGAACACGGGCTATACGCACATGTGTCTGGCCGTCAGCGCCATCGCCCTGGACAGGCCCGGCGCAACCGAAGAGTGGCTCGACTGGCTCTTCCATCCCGACTTTCCCGGCCACAGCCGCTGGACAAAAGACCCCGTGCCCTGGGTGCTCACCGAAGGGCTCGACCGCGACGGCATGGGCGGCGAGTGCGGAGGCTACGGGCTGATCTGGCTGCGAAGCATGCACGAACTGGTCGAGACCCTCGCCGCGTACCCCGAATACACGAAGCACGACCTTGCCGCCGAGTATCCGAAGCTCAAGCAGAGCTTCTTCGTCCAGTCGCGCCTCAACGTGCTCGACGCGATGATGCCCAACACGGGCGACAGCGGCGCCGTCGCCATTTGGGGAAGGCAGGGGAACGCCGCCACGTACATGCGAGCCTATGCCCTCTATCGAGACCCCCGCTTTGCGAACCTCGCGTGGCGGGAGCACACCGTCCGCAAATCCCCCCTGCGTCTCGACGACGATCTCTACCAAAAGGACCCCGATGCGCTCATCGAGGAGGTCAAGAACATCGCCGCAAACACGACGCCCAAGCTCAAGAGCGAGCACTTCGGACGCTACGGGCAGGCGCAGCTTCAGACCGAGCAAGCGGAGAACGGCCGCGCCGTGTTCATCCATTACGGGCAGGGGAAAGGCCACTCGCACCACGACTGCCTCAACCTCGGGCTGCTCGCCAGGAACGTCGCCATGATCCCCGACCTCGGCTATCCCGAATACACCGGAAGCTGGCCGAAACGGCACGCCTGGACGGCCAACACGATCAGCCACAACACGCTCCAGATCGGCGACACGCGCTCGGCCGCCAGCCCGGGCGGGAAGATCGAGCTTTTCGTCACCGAGCCGCCCTTGCGCGTGATCGAGGTCGACGCGCCCCATGCCTACGAGGGTGTGCAGACCTACCGCCGCACCGTGGCGCTGGTCGACGTCGGCGACCACGATAGCTACGTCTTCGACGTGTTCCGGGCGCGTGGCGGCAGGAACCATCGCCTTTCCTGGCACGGCGCCGCGGAAACCGCCCGGACCGACGGCCTGACGCTGGTGAAACAGGAAACCGGCACGTTTGCCGGCCCCGACGCCCCCTTCGCCAAGCTCGACGGCCCGAACGCCGCCTTCTACCAAGAGAGCGGCTTCACGTACCTTTACGACGTTGAGCGCTCCGCCGGCTCCGTGGCCGCGCCGTACACCGTCGACTGGAAGATGGACGACCGGCGCGGCCGCATCCGAGAAGGCGAGGAGCCGCACTTGCGCCTGCACGCTCTCACCGCGTGCGACGAAGTCGCCCTGGCCACCGGCGACGCGCCGAACAAATTGCTCCGGCCGCGATACGTCATCCAGAGCCGGCTCGGCGAAAATGTGGAAAGCCAGTTCACCAGCGTGCTCGAGCCCTACGACAAAACCCCCTTCATCCGAGAGGTGCGGCAACTGAAGGTCGAACATGATGCCGATGAGAACAGCGTCGCCGCCGTCGCCGTGGATCTGGCCGACGGGCGGACCGATATCCTCATCACCTGCGAGCGGCCGACCGCCGTGAAGGTCGAGGGGGACATCGAGTTTGACGGCACGTTCGGAATGGTCCGCCTCACCGACGGCAAGGCGACGCTAATGCGCCTGGTCGGCGGCACGCTAGTCGCTCACGGCGAAACGAAGCTCGCGGCGGCCCGGGCGGCCTGGCGCGGCAAGGTCGCGCGAGTCGACGCCTCCGACGCCGAAAACAACCTGGTTTTCCTCGATCCCCCGCTCCCCGAGAACGCCGGTCTCGTCGGAAGGACGATCCATTTCATCAACGATCTGCCGATGGACACGAGCTACGAGATCCGGGCCGTCACGGCCGACGGCATTTCCACCGGCGACATCACCGTAGTGCGGGGGTTCAAGGACCGGGCCGATTTCTCGGCCGGACACACCTACCTGGTTAACCCCGGAGAGGAGTACGTCGTGCCCAACGTCGCCGGCATGCCGTCCGGCGACGGTCGGTGATTTCGTGGGATCTAACGAGTCTTTGTTGCGGAAGGTCGGGTGCCATGCCCTCGCTTGCGTGGGCATGTTTCGCGGAACAAGGGAAATCGCCACATGGCCAAACGAGTTTGGCCATGCCACCCCGCTGGATCCAGCCCAAGGCGGACACTGGCTGACAAGCAGCCAGTGCCACCCAACCCGGTTTTCAGATAAAGCCTACTTCTTCCACAGCGAGTCGATCGTCTGAACGGTCCGTTCCACCAGCGCCTGCCCTCCCTCCGGACCGACGAGACTCTGCTCGACGATCGCGCTATAGCCTCCGCCGCGAAGTGCCCGGGGCGTCGGCACGTAGTAGCCGAAGTCGATGGGGCTTGCCAGTTGGATCAGGATCGTCTGCACCGCCGGGCTGCGAGCCTGGATGCGGACGCCGTAGTCGACAAACAGCTCGAAGGGATTGGTCGCAATGGCCGCGTCGCCCAGGCGAAGGACGTGCATTTCCACCGGGTATTGAGGGTCCGCCGTCTGTTGCGCATGATAACGGTCGATGGTCAGCTTGTAGAAGTTCATGTTCCAGTAGTCCGGGCCGACCAGCTTCTCCTTCTTGGTCAGTGGATCGTAGAGTCCTTGGGCCCGGGCGTACTCGGCATCGGTGACCTTGCGGCCGGGCACGTCGAACCGCTCGACGCGGTGGACGAAAGGCACGTCGGCGCGAATGTCGCTTTCGATCACGTCCGCCACGTCGTCAAACGCGTCGGCAATGCGGCGTCCCAGCTCTTCGGTCCGCGTCAGCCCGCGGAGCGTGCTCATTCGCGCCTCGCTCCGCTTGCGGACCAAGAGCCCCGGCGACTGGTCGCCGGCCGGAGCGCAGAAGCCGAGCACCGAGAGATGGTCGCCGTGCCGCTGGCGCAGCAGCCGGCGCACATCGTGCCAGAAATCGGCGCTCAAGGAACTACCGCCGACCGACTGGGCGGGACAGGCCACCGTGATCGCCGCGGCGAGCAGCTTTTTCTGCGGGTCGTAGAAGCAGAGGACGTTGACCGCGTGGTCCTCGTAGCCCTCGATGCCGCGGAACTCGGGCTTCCCGGTATCGCCGTACATCGCGGCCGAACCGTCGCTGAAGACGGCCCGTCGATTCTGGCCCACGACCGCGTGTCCCAGGCCCCAACCGACGGCGCCCACGGCTCGGCTCTTCCAGGCCGCTTCGACGGCATCGGCCATCCGCGCGTAGAGAAACTCCACGTAATCCTTCGGCTGCATCGCATCGCCATAGCTTTCGTAGCGATTCTGCAACAAGACCGGGGCCGCGTGCGTGTGCGTCGCTGCCAGGAACAGTTTCGTCATGTCGAATCCCGGCAGCCGATCGCCCAGGAAGCGGCGAAAGCCGTCCTGGATGCCGGGCCGGATCACGCACAGGTCGCACGACACCAGGATCGCCTGATCGACCACCTCCTCTCCCTCGCGGGCTTCCAGGGCCAGCACGTTGGCCGTCGCGCGGCTGTGAATGCCCTTGGAGATGCGCACCGTCCGGAAGCCGGTTAGCGGAACCGGCCCGTCGGGCGTAATGTCGGCCGTGGCCGTGCCGATCCACAGCTCGGAGCCCGATGCCTCGGTTGCCGGCCCGACGGCCGTCGAGGTGGACCGCATGCTGCGACCGTCGTGAGGTTTGGCCAGATCGTCCAAATCGCCGGCCGATCCGGAGGCCGCGATCGCCCAGGCGGCGAAGACCAAGCCGGCGCGAGCCGCGGACCTCGCCTTCGGTCGAGACGCGGCAGTTGGAGAAGTGATGACGCTTTTTGGTCGCATGTGCCTATCCTTTCTTCGGTCCTCGATGACGGTGCTTCTCAAGTCCGGACCTTCCATTCCATGGCGACGCCGCTCCGGCGTGTACAGCCTACTTTCTTCTTGCCCGCAGTGCCAGCGGCCGTGGCAGTCGAACGGCCACGAATCCTGCAATTTGGGGGAGGCGAACGTCGACGGCCCGGTCAAACTGCCCCTCACCACGGAATGCCCGCTCCCGGCGGTTTTGCTCAAGGCAGCACTGGAAACGCTGGGGCCGGTGAGCGTATAATCGGGGGGAAACGTCACTTCGGCCGTCGGTACTTGCCGGCGCCGAGTCATCTTGCGAAGAACTACCGAGAGGAGATTGAGCATGTCTGAACACGCAGCACACCTTAATCGGCGGCGGTTTCTGAAGACCGCGGTCCGGGCCGGTGCCCTGCTCGTGGCGCCGCAGGTGATTCCCGGCGCCGCGTTGGGTAAAGACGGCGCCGTGGCCCCCAGTGACCGGATCGTGATGGGCGGGATCGGCATCGGAAACAGGGGGACTTACGACCTCAGCTGCTTTCTGCCGCAACCGGACGTGCAATTCGTGGCCGTTTGCGACGTGAAGGCGGCTCGCCGCGCGGCCGTTAAGAAAATAGCCGACGAGAAATACGGCAACCAGGACTGTGCCACCTATCGCGACTTTCACGACCTCTTGGCCCGCGACGATATCGACGCCGTGCTGATCGCCACGGGGCCGAACTGGCACGCAACCGCCGCCATCTACACCGCCCGAGCCGGCAAGGACATGTATTGCGAGAAGCCCTGCACGAAGAACATCGCGCAGAGCCTGGCCCTGGCTGAAACGATGCGCCGCACGGGGCGCGTGTTTCAGGCGGGCACGCAGCGGCGGAACCTGCCCCACTTCGCCTTCGCCTGCGAGCTGGCCCGCACCGGAAAGCTCGGCAAGCTCCAGGCGGTCCATGCCCATCCGGCCGGCATGACCACCGTGAGCAGCGGTTGGGCCACGCCCGAGCCCGAGCCGCCCAAGGAGGAGGTCGACTGGGATCGCTACCTCGGCCCCGCGGCCTGGCGGCCGTTTAACAAGAAGCACCTCGATGGGTTCAACTTCGAGAAAGGCGGGGGAATGGTCGGCGGAGGAGTTCTGGAATGGGGCTCCCATTGCGTCGACCTCTGCCAGTGGGCGGCCGGCGCCGACAACACGGCCCCGGTCGAGTACAACCCGCCGGAAAACGGACAGGTGGTCGCCCGCTATGCCGACGGCGTCAAGCTCGTCATCCGCAACGACGGCTGGCTCCCGCTCGGCTCGTGTCCCGTGCGGTTTGAAGGCGACTCAGGCTGGGTCGAGGCGGGCGACAGCGGTAAAATGGTTCTCAGCTCGCCCGAATTGCTCGCCGGGCGCAAGGTCGCCGAAATCGGCGGCTACCCGGCCACCTTCCACGTGCGCGATTTCCTCAATTGCGTGAAGTCGCGGCGCGAGCCGCTGGCCCACGCCGACGCGGCCTGCTACTCGCACATCGCCTGCCATGCCGCCAACATTGCGGTTTTCCTGGATCGCAAGCTCGCCTACGATCCGGTGAAGAACGAGTTCCTCGACGACGAGCCGGCCAACCGCCTGCGATCGGAGGCGCTCCGCGAACCGTGGCGAATCTAGAATTCACGTTCACAAGGACCATGAAAATGCACAAGACTCGATATTTCGCGATTTGTATTGCTCTCGTCGCGGCGGCCGTCCTGGTGACCGCCGGCCCGGCCCGTGCCGACGACGACAAAAGCGTGGGCGGAGAGAAAGAGCGCGCGCTCCTCGACGTGCTCCAATCCGACGCCCCCAAGGCAGAAAAGGCGATCACCTGCAAGGGGCTGGCCATCTATGGCACCAAGGACGCGGTCCCGGCGCTGGCGGCACTCCTCCCCGACGAACAGCTCACCTCCTGGGCGCGGATCGCGCTGGAAGCGATTCCCAGCCCGGAAGCCGACGAAGCGTTGCGCGAGGCCGTGGCAGCGCTGGAAGGCCGCGTGTTGATCGGGGTGATCAATTCGATCGGCTTTCGCCGCGACGCGGGCGCGCTCGACGGATTGGCCACGCGGCTGAAGGACGCCGACGCCCAAGTGGCGTCGGCCGCGGCCGTGGCCATCGGGCGCATCGGAAGCGCCGCGGCGGCTGAAACACTGGAGCAATCGCTCTCCGACGCGCCGGCCGCGGTCCGTTCGGCGGTGGCCGAAGGGTGCATTCTGTGCGCCGAAAAATTCCTGGCCGAAGGTAAGGCCGCCGAAGCCGCGAAGCTCTACGACAAAATCCGCGCCGCCGACGTGCCCAAGCCGCGAGTCATTGAAGCGACCCGCGGGGCGATTCTCGCCCGCCAGTCGGACGGCATTCCGCTCCTGGTCGAGCAACTGAGGTCAGCCGACAAACGACTTTTTGGCATCGGCTTGAGCACTGCCCGCGAGCTTCCCGGCCGCGAGGTGACCGAGGCGCTGGTGGCCGAACTGGGCCGGGCGACGCCAGGCCGGCAGGCCCTGTTGATTCTCTCCTTGGGCGACCGCAACGACCCGGCCGTGCTGCCCCCCGTGCTCGAAGCGGCCGAGGGCGGTCCGAACGAGGCGCGGATCGCGGCCGTCGGCGTGCTGGGTCGCCTGGGGAACGCTTCCTGCGTGCCTGCGCTGCTGGCCGTTGCGCTTGAGGCCGATGCCGATCTGGCCCAAGCGGCAAAGGACGCGCTCGAGGATCTGCCCGGCGACGACGTCGACGCCGACCTGGCCGCTCGCCTGCCGCAAGCCACTGGCGCGTCGCGTCGGCTCTTGATCGAGATGGCCGGACAACGGCGCATTGCCGCCGCCACTCCGGCTCTGCTCAAAGCGGCCGACGATTCCGACGGCGAGATTCGTTCCGCCGCGCTTTCGGCCCTCGGATCGACCGTCGGACCCGACGAGCTGGCCGTCTTGATCGCCCGGGTTGTGTCGCCCCCGCATGCCGAAGACGTTGAGGCGGCCGAGCAGGCGCTCCGGGCTGCCTCGATCCGCATGCCGGACCGCGAAGGCTGCGCGGCGAACCTCGTCGCCGCCACGGCGAAGGCGCCCGTCTCGGCGCAATGCACGATCCTGGAGATTCTCGGCGCCATGGGCGGCCAAAAGGCCCTTGGGGCGGTTGGGGCCGCGGCGAAAGACGAGAATCCGGAACTCCAGGACACGGCCAGCCGTCTCTTGGGTGAGTGGATGACCGCCGATGCGGCGCCGGTGCTCTTGGACCTGGCAAAGACCGAGGGCAAGTACAAGGTCCGCGCCCTGCGCGGCTACATCCGGCTGGTGCGGCAGTTCGTCATCCCCGATGAAGAGCGGGCCCGGATGTGCCGTGCCGCGCTCGACGCGGCCGAGCGTGACGCGGAGAAGAAGCTGGTTCTGGAGGTGATGGGGCGCTATCCGAGCGTCGACATGCTCCGGCTCGCGGTCGACGTGGCCCGGGTCCCGTCGCTCAAAGTCGATGCGGCCGTCACGGCGCTGGCGATCGCCCAGAAGATCGGCGGTTCGGCCGACGTCCAGAAGCTGCTCTTGCAGATCGGGCAGGGTCCGGTGAAGGTGGAGATCGTCAAGGCCGAGTACGGGGCGGGCGAAACCTTCAAGGACGTGACCGGGGTGCTCCGCCGCCACGCCCGTGATTTCCCCTTGATCGTCCTCCCGTCGCCCAGCTACAACTCCGCCTTCGGCGGCGACCCGGCGCCGGGAATCGTCAAGCAGTTGAAGGTCGAGTACCGGATCAACGGCAAACCGGCCGAGGCCTCGTTCCCCGAGAACGCCACGATCATGCTCCCGGTGCCGGAATAGCCCGGCTTATTCATGATACCAGGGGACACACGCGGTGTGCCACTGCTTCGGCAGAAGCAGTGTAGGGTGTACGAAGTACACCGTTCCTTTTCGCGGCCCATCCCCGATTCGTTGCGATTTGGTGTACTTCGTACACCCTATCATACTTACATGGGGATCGCCCAAGCGTGATATCAACTGAACGCGTTGAGAGACCCCAGCCGCCTTGTGCGGCTGGTGAACAAGTTTGAAAGGCTAGCAAGGGGTTTTCCCAGAGCACGCCCCTTCCCCGGCCCGCCGCCTCGGCGGCGGGCCGGGGAAGGGCAACATGCGGTTTCTCGGGACCGCCGGTTAGCTGACCAACCTGATTCACCAGCCAGACAAGCTGGCTGGGGTCTTGGAAGCCGAAATTTGGGACTACTGGTTGCACTGCTGCCCCAATCCAAGGTGCGGCAGTGCAACTGCCGCACCAACTGGAAGCGCC
>JBDRTC010001322.1:0-16185 GCA_043824335.1 Planctomycetota bacterium
TGGCAATTCGCCGGCACCGTGATAGCGGCGCCCGTGGTGGCTCGGGCGCTTCCGGAGATGTGGCTCTATCAGGGCGAGGGGAGTACTGCCGATCGTTCGGACGTGGCGTCCAATTCGTCGCTTGCGCCCGTGGATGCTTTCTTTACCGACTTTTCCGACGACTTCCTGCCCGAGTCCGAACCGGATCGCGCCCTGCCGGTGGACGCGGCGCTTCACGACTGGGAATCGGAAACGGGCTGGCCTCTGGAATTCGAGCTTGAGCCGGGCCTCTCGGACTTTCTCCTGGAAATGGAGCCGGGGGAATCGGCTGCCCCACTTCTCTAAAGTTTCTCCGGGCTCCTCGCCGCCTTTTGTGGGAAAATGGGCGCTGGGCGGCGTCTTTGTTGCGGCAGCCGGTTTGAGACGAGCCTGATGAGCGCAGTCGGCCCGGAACTATTATCGCGGCTTCTGGACGAGCACGGCGGCCCGTTGGTCCTGTACGCCCAGCAGTGGTGCGACACGCCCGAGGACGTTGTGCAGGAGGCCTTTCTGCGGCTGGTGCGCCAGAAGGCTTTGCCGGCGAACGTGGTGGGGTGGCTGTATCGGGTGGTGCGGAACGGGGCGCTGAGCGCGTCGCGGTCGGCCGCCCGGCGACGGCGTCACGAGTCGGCGGCCGCCGGTGGCCGCGAGTCCTGGTTCAAGCCGCCGGACGGCGGGCGGTTGGACGCCGACGCGGCGGCCCGGGCGCTGGAGCAACTGCCCATCGAGCAGCGAGAAACGATCGTCGCCCGGCTGTGGGGCGGGCTCTCCTTTGAAGAAATCGGCAAGCTGACCGGATCGTCGACGAGCACCGCCCATCGGTGGTACCAAACGGGTCTGGCAGCCTTGCGGGAAAGGTTCGACGCGACATGTCCCAAGAAAAACCGAATGAACACGTGAGCGATTTGGGGCGAGAGGAAGAGCTTGCGCCGGAGCTCAAGGCGATCGAGGCCGAGCTGGCCGCACTATCTCCCCGCGAGGATCGGCTCGATCGCGAGCGGCTGGTGTTTTTGGCCGGTCGGGCGTCGGTTGGTGGACGGTTTGCCGGACGCGGGCCTTTCGTGGCCGCCTGGGCCTGGCCCGCCTCGACAGCCGGGATGACGGCCGTGGCGGCGACGTTGCTGGTCGTGCTGCTTTTGCGTCCGGAGCCGCCTGTTGTCGAGCAAATTCGCTTCGTGGAGGTTCCGGTCGAAATGCGGGCCGACGACGCAGAACATCCGGCGGGCGATGCAGGCGAGAAACGCGATGCCCCGTTGGCCCCGCGTCGATTCGCCTCCCAGCCCGACGCGGCAACCGGCACGTTGGCTTCCTCCCCCGCCGGCGGGCGGCCCGGTTCCGCGTGGGAAGCGTCTCGCACGAGGGCCATGTCTCTGGAGATGGTCGACCGGATACTTTCGGCGGGAGCCGACCCCTGGGCGCGGCCGTTGCCCGTGTCGACCGGCGAGGACCGGCACGCGGAGGGCCCCGCTCCCTATCGGCAGCGGCTCAAATCGCTTTTGGACGACCAGGCACGGGCGGAGCCGCCGAGTGACTGGCCGAACGCTCCACTCAATTCAGGAATGAACTCATGAAGCGTC
Organism: Planctomycetota bacterium; assembly: GCA_043824335.1. Taxonomy (GTDB): domain Bacteria; phylum Planctomycetota; class Planctomycetia; order Pirellulales; family Thermoguttaceae; genus JBDRTC01. The sequence continues at coordinate 1,596 of JBDRTC010001322.1, forward strand.
ACGCACGTGCCTTGCTCTTGATATGGGTGCTTGTCGGGCTCTTGGGGAGCACGAAGCAGGCAACCGGCCAATCCGTGGGCGTTCACGTTCCGGAGAACGCGGAAGACAAAGCGGTGCGGATCACGGTCTATCCCGCCGCCGAGCCCCGGCCGGCCCTGAAGCACCAGCTCCTGCCCAAATTCCTCGACCGCACACCCGGCAATGCGGCCGTACACTACGGCAAGGTCACCGCCGAGCAGCAAGCGATTTTCGGCAGTGATGAAGTGTGGGAAAACGTGGCCAAATGGACTGCGGCCCCCCTGGCGGACCTTCGCGAGGAAGAAGTCCCGCATTGGGTTCGCCACGGTCCGGTCTTCGACTTCCTTGAGCGAGCCGCGCGGTGCGAGCACTGCGACTGGCAGCTCCCGATTCGGGAACAGGGGTTTTACACGATTCTTCTCCCCGACGCGCAGCAGGCCCGCAGCTTTGCGAGGCTCTTGGCGGTCCGGGCGCGAGTGCAAATCGCGGATGGAGATTTCGACGCGGCGCTCGGCACCCTTCAGTCCGGCTACGCTTTGGCACGGCACGTTGCCCAGGGCGAGACACTCGTTCACGCGCTGATCGGCGTGGCGATATCAGGCATGATGTCCCAGCAGGTGCAAGAACTCCTGCAGCAGCCCGACGCCCCCAATCTCTATTGGGCCCTGACAATGCTCCCCCGGCCGTTGATCGACATACGGGGAGGGATCGAGCCGGAGATGAACGCAGTGCACCTCTCGTTTCCCGAGATTCGCAACCTGGAGGACACGACGCGGAACTCCGAATACTGGCGGGAGACTCTTCAACGGTTCTGGGAGAGGCTGGCCGAGTTCGCGGACGGGTCGGGCATGATGGAGAGACCCGAGGTGCTGACGGCGCTCGCGATCAAGGGCTACCCGATGGCCAAGCGGGCGCTAGTCGAGTGGGGGCGCTCGCCCGAAGAGGTCGAGGCCATGCCGGTCCCCCAGGTCGTTTTGCTCTACACGGCCGAGACCTACGAGGAGCTGCGCGACGACATCTTCAAATGGTTCTACGTGCCTTATTGGGAAACCCGCCAGGGCATGGACAGCGCAAGGAAGAATCTCCACCAAAGCATGATGGAAGGGCGAGAAATCGTCCCGCTGGCAAGGCTGCTCTTGCCGGCGATCGGTTCGTGTGCCGGGGCCATCGCCCGAACCGACCGGGAGATCGCCGTGCTGCGGACGATCGAGGCGATTAGGTTGTATGCGGCCGCGCACGAGGGCCGGCTGCCCGGGAAGCTCGCTGATCTCGCGGTGCCGGTGCCAATCGACCCGATCACCGGCCAACCGTTTGCCTACAAGCTCGACGGCGAGACGGCCGTGATCGAAGGTCCGCCGCTCCCGGGGCTCATCCTGCGGTTGGAGATCAAGGTTGCCCGTTAAGGGGCGACCGAAGAATAGCTCGGGGACTGTCCCGATTTTCCCGCAGGGAAAATGGGACTGTCCCCTTCCCAAGGCGTAACCTGAATTTGGAGAACCTCATGAAAACGCTTGCCGGCTTTACACTGCTTGTCGTGCTGTTTTCCGTGACGCACGCTGTCGGGGCGGAGCCGGGATTCGATCCGGGCGCCCGGGCGAAGGCGATTGCCCCCTTCATCGACGCGCAGACGGTCGCCGTGGTGTACGTCGACCTGACGCGGATCGAGGTCGATCCGCTCCTGGGCAAGCTCGTCGAGCTGGTTCCGGAAGCCCGATGGGACGTGGAAGAGGCCCGCCCCAACCTCACCCGTGCTCGCGACGGACTTCTCAAGGCCGGCGCGCGGGAACTCTACGTGGTGGTGAGCCTGGCCGACGTGCCCAGGGGGGGTCCGTTCGTGATCCTGCCGGGCGCCGGCGCAATCGACGTCGACGCCCTCCGCGCGAGTTTTCCTCCTCCCGGCAAGAACGAAGTGATTGAGCGGATTGGCGGCGCATGGTTTGTCGGCCTTCGCCAGGCATATGAGCGCGTGAAGTCGATCGAGCCGGATGTCCGGGACGAGCTGGCCCGAGCCTTCGAGGCCGCGGACGACACGGCGGCCCAACTCCTGCTCATGCCGCCGGCGCATAGCGACCGCGTGATCGAGGAGATGATGCCCACGCTCCCCGAGGAGATCGGCGGCGGGCCGAGCACGATCCTCACGCGGGGCCTCCTCTGGGCCGTCGTCGGCATGGATGCTCCGCCGAAGATGTCGTTCCGGCTGGTGATTCAGTCCCAAGACCAGGAGGCCGCCGAGGCACTGCGCGGGAAATGGCTCGACGTGGTGCGGTTTCTTTCGACAAGCGAAGAGGCACAGCGGGCGCGGCGCGCGCTACGAGACCTCGATAAAGCGATGGCGCTAAGGAACTTCGAAGAAGTGGTTGAACTTACCACGCCAAAGGTTGAAAACGACCGGCTCGTCATCAACCTCGGTGATCCGGACGGCAGCATCCAGGCGTTCTTGGCCGCGCTGACTCCGCCGCTAGAGAAAGCCCGCGCTCGGGCAAAGCGAGCCCAATCGATGAACAATCTCAAGCAACTCGGCCTGGCGATGCACAACTACTACGACGTCTACAAGACCTTCCCGGCCGTCGGGAACACCGACGCCGGTGGCAAACTGCTCTTGAGCTGGCGCGTACACATCCTGCCGTACGTCGAGCAACAAAAATTGTACGAGCAGTTCCACCTCGACGAGCCCTGGGACAGCGAGCACAACCGCACGTTGATCGAGAAGATGCCGGCCGCCTACCGCTCCCCCGCCTCGAAACACCGGGAGAAACAGGGGTTGGCCACGTATCGCGTCGTCTCGGGCGAGGAAACCGTCTTTCCCGGCCGGGAGGGGATACCCATGAAGGAGATCAAGGACGGTACGTCGAACACGATCATGATCGTCGAAGTCGACGACGAGCACGCCGTCATCTGGACCAAGCCGGAAGGCCTCCCCTTCGACCCCGAAGACCCGGAGCGGGGACTCGGCGGGCAGTTCGAAGGCGGCTTCAACGCCGCGATCTGCGACGGCTCGGCGCGTTTCTTCGAGCTGCCGCAGCCGAAGGAAAGGCTCCGCGCACTGTTCACGCGGGCCGGCGGAGAAGTCATAAGCTGGTAGTAACCAACCGCCGGGTGGCTGGCGGCTGAGATGTAGGGTATGCTTCAAACGTAGGTTATGCTTCAGCATATCGTTTGCCGGAACGATATGTTGAGCCGGAACGATATGTTAAGCAGGGACGATATGCTGAAGCATATAACCTACACGTCGCTCACCAGATCACCAGCGACTCCTCGAACAACCGGGCGAGCTCCTCAGGTCCGACGGGGCGGGGCGATACGTCCAACACGCGGCGCTGCGGCAGCGTGGCCTCGACCATCGCCGGGATGTCGTCGCGCGTGTAGCCGACGGCGCTCAGTCCGTTGGGCATGTTCAACCGCCGCATGAGCAGGATGATCTGGTCGGCCAGGATCTTGCCCGCGTCGGCGAGGCTCGCGCCGGAAACGTCCGCCCCCATGAGCCCGGCCGCTTCGAGGTGCCGTTCGGGGCAGGCGGGGCCGGTGAAGCGGAACACGGCCGGGGCGTTGAGCACGACGGCCATGCCATGCGGCACCAGCGGCTCGTCGACCAGGTAGTCCGGCGGCCGGTAGCCGCGGACCATGCCCGCCACGGGGTACGACATCCCGTGCGCCACGTGCACCCCGGCGTTGCCGAAACCCATCCCGGCGTAAGAAGCCGACAAAAGCATCCGGCTTCGGGCCTCCTCGTCCTCCGGGTCGTCGACCGCCCGGGGTAAATACCTTGTGGCAATCCGCACGGCTTCGGCCGACCAGATGTCGCTGATCGGGTTCGAGCCCTGGTAGGCGGGCCGCAACACGGGCCGCTCGGGCCGGGGGCTCCGCTTACTAAACGGGATCGCCGTGTACGACTCCAGCGCGTGGCAGAAGACGTCCAACCCCGTGGCCGCGGCCACCATCGGCGGCATCGTGCGCGTGGTTTCCGCGTCGATCAGGGCCAGCGTCGGTTTCAGGCGCCGGTGGGCGATGCCCGTCTTGGCGTGCATCTCGACCAGGTCAAAAATGGCCACGCCCGTCGTTTCGCTCCCCGTTCCAGCCGTGGTGGGGATCGCCACCAGCGGCTTCAGCGGCCCGGGCACCGGCTTCCCCTTGCCGATGGGCGGATTCACGTAGTCGAGCAAGTCGGCCGGGTAGGTGGAATAAAGGTTGGCCACCTTGGCGGTGTCGATCGTGGAGCCGCCCCCCACGGCGACGAACGCATCGAACGCATCGGCCTGGGCAAATGCGATCGCCTCCTGAAACGACGCGTCGGTCGGCTCGACGTGGACCCGGTCAAACAGGGCGTATTCGACCTTCTCCTGTTCGAGCGACTCCAGCACCGTGGCCACCGGGGCCAGCCTGCTGAGGTTCGGGTCGGTAACGACCATCACCCGGCGCGCGCCCGCGTCGGCCAGCTCCATCCCCACCTCGCGCGACACGCCCGCGCCGACACGCACGTTCGACGTCGCCATCTCAAAGGCATATTCGTAGGTCATGGCGGGTTCCTTCCGGTGGTCGAAGGTGGGTTATGCGTTGCCGCGGCCGAGAGGGTTCAGACAACGTAGGTTATGCTTCAGCATAACGGACATACCCGAGCAACATGCAAAACCAGTCCCCTTGGCTCGTGCAACTCGCTTTGTGCAGGAAGAGGCTCGTCGATATGCTGAAGCATAACCTGCTCTCCCGAACCCTCCAACCACCGCAAGTGTAGCGGTGCGACCCGGCCGTGTCGAGTGCCCGACCGGCTCAGGCGGGGCGAAGGTGCTTGGCGAACCACTCCCGGGTGCGCTTCCACATCTCGTCGGAAAGGACGTGGCCCGAACCCTCCTCGATGTAGTGGCTGAACTTGTCGGCCGCGTGGAGCTTCTCGTACGCCCGGGCGATCGTTTGGACCCCTTCGCGCACCTCCCGGATGGGGCTGCCGCCGTCGGTCTCGCCGAGGTTCAGGTGCAGGGCCCGGGGGGCGATCAGCCCGGCCACGTCGGGCGTGTCGCCGTGCTGGTAGAGGCCCGGGATAAAGTTCGGGAAGCAGTGCAGAAGGTGCGTCCGGTGGATCGCGGCGTAGGTGGGCAAACAGCAGTTTCCCACCAGGCACTTGAGCCGGGGCTCCCAGGGGCCGACGAGCCAGGTGTGCGTTGAGCCCATTGAATGGCCGTAGCAGCCGATGTTTTCCTTCTGGACCTCCGGCCGGGAGCACAAGTAGTCGACCGCCCGGCGCATGTCCAAAATGTTCTTCCAGGCCATGCACTTGCCGGAAACCACGTAGCGGAGGAACTCGAACCGCTCGAACTGCCCTCCTTTGAGATGCTCGTTCTGCCGTTCCTCAAAGCAAAGCGCATCGGGACACAGCACCACGTAGCCCTCGTTCACGAGTGCCGCGCCCGTGTGGTGCATCGGGTTCCCCGCCAGCCCGGCCGGCTCGCTTTTGCCCACGTTCCACTCGCCGTTGTGCTGGTGCCAGATGGCCACGGCCGGCGCGGGGTGGTTCGCGTCGACGCCGTCGGGAACCAAGAGCAGGGCGGGGATCGGGTCGTCCGGCTCCGCTTCGTAGGTGAGCGACTCGATCCGATAGCCGTCTTTCGGGATCGTCTCCCGCAGCTTCGGCCGCAGCTCACACCCCTCGGGCCACGGCCCGCCCAGACACTCCAGCAGTTTCTCGCGGAAATCGACGGTATCTGTTACGCTATCTCGTGTCATGGCCGTCGCCTCGACAGGGATCTGGGAGCCCACGATGCAAGCTGCTCCGGCTGCCGTGGTTGTCAGGAACGTACGTCGTTCTACTCGATCGTTCCCCGGTTGTTGCTCGCTGGACATAGGCCGACCCCCTCTTTTTCAGCGCTCGCGTGTTTCCCTCAATCCGCCGCCAGAATAGCAGGTTCCAGGGCAAACCACAACGATGAGCCATCTCGCGCAAAAGATGCCGGATGGACCGGTGATCAACCGGCGGCGGGTGGCATGGCCAAACTTGTTTGGCCATGAGTCGAATTCTCCGGCGCCCGGAAACATGCCCACGCAAGCGAGGGCATGGCACCCAGTTTGCCGTAACAGGAACTTGTTGGACGTGCGGCCTTAGGGAACCTCGTATCGCTCGGGCGGCTGGAGGGTCACGCGGACACGGATGGGCATGCTCAGCCCGCCGCTACAGCCAAATGTGGCAGAGTGCTCGCCGGACGGCAAGACCACCGACGGGGGTTTTTCGGGCGAGACCTCCGGCTGCTTTAGCGGAAGGCCGTAGCGGGTGGCCGATTCCTCGGGCCAGAGAACCAGGTATTGCCCTTCGCTGAGGGAGCCCTTCCAGCCGATCCGCCGGCCGGCGATCTCGACGTACGGGTCGACGATCGCCCGGGTGTCGAGGCGGCCGAGGGCTTTTACGTCGTCGATGCCGCAGGCAATGGTGGTCTCGGCCGGCAGGCTGTTGTAGTAGAACGCCAGGTGGCTCACTTTCGAGTAGTCGATCGGGTCGCTGGCCGGCCGGGAAAGCTGCTGGTAGCGCCAGCCGGAAAAGTCGTTCTGGACGTAGTAGTCGGTCGCCCCTTTGCCGTCGTGAAGCTGGAGCTTGAACGATCCGCCCCGGCCGTCGCCTCGGAGCCAGAAGCCGATCCCCTTGTGCCAGGAGAGGTCAAGCGGGGGATCGAAGCGCTTTTGGATCACCGACCACCCGCCGACCGCGGCCAGCGAACTGGTGGCCGTGTAGACGGCGTATCGCGGGCCCTCCCGGGCGTCGTCGTCACGCAACTCCACGCGCTGGGTCACGCCGGGAAGCACGCTGCCGGCCTCGCCCGGTTCGAGCACACGAACCTCGCTCCCGGCGCTCGGGTTCCGGACGTACGGGGCCAGATCGTCGAACGTTTCGAGCGCCAGGGCATCTTCGGCAACGTACGCGGGCCCGGGCTTGAGCCAGGGGCCGGCCTGGGCCTGAACCTGGACGCCCACCCGCGCCGGCCCCTCGTTCACCGAGACCGGCCAAACGTTGCTCTGGTTTGGGAGGGGGACAGTCCCATTTTCCCTGCGGGAAAATTGGGACAGTCCCCGAGTTGTTCCGGCCCCGTCGGCGGCCGTCACCTCGTGCCAGCGGCCGTAGACGACCCGCTGGAACGTCTCCTGCCCCTCGGTGCCGAACAGTCGATACTCCCGGCGATGGTCCAGGAGCCGGTCCCGCTCCTCGGGCTCCTTCTGGCCGCCCAGCACCGGGTCGATGCGGAGCCGTGCCTTCATCTCGTCGTCCACACGACCCGAGAGAGTCAGCTTTTCGTAGCGTGCGATCAGATCGAGGATCCCGCCGTTGAAGGGCTGCTTGGCCGCGGCCGACGCCGAGTCCTGAAACGACATCGAGGAGTCGTAACCGATCGTGGCCCCCAGCACGTACTCGTACATGTCGAGCGTGGCGGCCGTGTCGTAACCGTAGTACCAGCCGATATCCAACGGCATGCTGCCCCGGGCCAGGGAATCGAACCACGAGGAGCGCTCATCGAGATAGCCCTTCAGGTCGCCGTGCCCGTCGGCCGAGGCGCTGCGGGCCAGCATGTGCCAGGAGTAATGGCTAAAACTGCTCGCCTGCAGCAGCATGTCCTTGTTGTCGAGCTTGTCGTAAAAAGCCTTGTGGAGCCGGGCGTTGTAGTACCAGTGATCGCCCTGGAGCCGCTCCGAGCCGTCGAAGTAGAGCATGTCGGCCTCGCAGGCGTTGGCCACCTTGGCGAAATTCGCGGCCACCTCGTCCAAGAGCGACGTGTCCATGTCGAACATGTGGTAGCCGTAGGATCGGGCCAAATGGGCGATCGGGTCGTCCTTCTTGTGTGCGGCCGCTTGCGTGCCCAGGTAACCGCGCTGACACTTGCGGAAGCCCAAGGGCGGCTCCATCGCTCGCTCGCCGTAGCGGATCAGCTCGTCGCCGATCTGAAGGACGGTCCCGTCGCCGAGGTAGCTGCCGTCCTCTTCGGGAAACCCTGTCGGGACGGAAGGCGTTGCAAGGAAGTCGGCCGTGGCGTCGACATCGACCGCAAGCGTGGTGAAGGCGTCTTTGACCAACCGGGGGTCGGGCACCGGCGTAAGATACGGGTCGGGCGCATAGATCGAGGCTCCCAGAAAATGCAGACCGACGCGGAAGCCGGCCTCCTTGAACTTCTGGACGGTCCGTTTGAGGCCCTCCACTCCGTCCGGGAAGTTGTTGCGGTTCACCTCGTAATGGCCCGTGGTTTGGCACCAGGAGCCCTGGCCGATGAGGATCGTGTGGAAGGCGCCGCGTTGGGCGATGGCGAGGGCCTCGTCGAACTGGGTCTCGCCAAAGCCGGTGAGAAAGAAATAGGAGCGGTCGACCCACGGGGAGCGCTTGTTCCACACGCCGCCCGGCTTGGGGCTTGGTAAGCCCGCGGCCAGCTCGAACCGCTCGATCGTCTCCATCAGCTCGGACTTGGGGCAGGCAATCAGGCCGAAGCGGGCCGGTTTGATCCCGTACTTGTCGTAGGTTTCGACGTCGAGCGTTCCCGCGCCGGGCGACCACCAGGGCGACTCGCGGGACTCGAAATCCTCGAGCACGACGATCTCCTCGGCGCCGTCACGCTCGAGGACGGCCTCGATCTGGTCGACGTCGCAGGTGACCGTTTCCGACGGAGGCAGTCCGTTGTAGTAAAGGTTCAGCGTGGTGACCCGGTCGTAGCGGACGGAGTCGATGGCGTTGTCGGTAAGGGTGACGTGCCGCCAGCCCTCGAAATCGATCGTGAGGTAATTGTCGCGGTAGCCGCCCCGGCCGTCGAAGAGCTGGATCTTTAGTTGTTCCCCCTTGCCGTCGCCCCGCACCCAGGCCCGGATCGCCTTCGCGCCCGAGAGATCGAGGGGCCGGGGAAAGATTTTTCCGCGCATGCTCCATCCGCCCGGCTTCTCGTCGCTGGTGGCGGTGAACCGGGCGGCATATTGGCCGGCCTTGGCCTCGTCAGCCTGAACGAACTCGTGCCGGCAGCCCGCCCGATCAGCCTGGTGGTGGCCGAGCCGCGACCCAAAAGCGTGTACGTTCGGCTCGGCGGCCATCACGGCCAGAACCGAAGAGCCGGAGAGGGCACCGTTCAGGGCGCCCAACGAGGAGGCATCGGGGGGCGTCGCCAGGCTGAACAGCCGAAATCGCTCCACCTTCGCGCTCGTGGTGAACGCCGTTAGATCGAAGATCGCAAAACCGCGATGGCGACTCACCTGGAATTCGGCCCTGGAACCGCCCTCGAAGACGACGACGAGCTTGTCGCCGGAAAGGCCGACCGATTCCGGAAACAGTCTTCCTTCGTCGGTTTCCAGCCACAAGGCCGGCTGGCCGGAGGAAGGCCAGGCGGTCCCATCGGCCAGTTCGAGCCGGGTCACGTATCCCTCTGCGTCGACGTCGAGCTTCGCCGTGCCCAGATCGAGCGTTGCAGCGGTGGCTGCGAAGGGTGTCGTCAACCACAGGACGGACAGTAGGACACATCTCCAGTGTCTCATGGCGTGCTCCTCAGTACTACAGTGCAAGGTCTCCGCTGCGAATGAGTCAACTCTCAGATGGCTTGGAACCACGGATGGCACGGATTTGCACGGATGAAATCGAGCCCGACGAGTTCTTGTACACACTGAAACCTTATCCGTCTTTATCCGTGTCATCCGTGGTTTGACATAAACCTCTTATTGCCCGTTCGCTGCCGACAGCGTGTCTGATGCACGTTGTGGGGCACGTTTCCAACGTGCCTTGGTACGATAGAATCGTGCCCCACGTTGGATGCGGGGCGAGCAATGCGCAGACGTTACGCCTGTCTTTGGATCAGGTCTTTTGCGTCCGGGCGGGGTATGTTCTTTTCGTTGTCCCAGTAGGGGGAGAGCTTGCGGAGGTTGGCCACGATGCGGGGGAAGACATCGATGATCCGGTCGACGTCGTCCTCCGTGTTGTAGCGGCTGAGGCTGAAGCGGATCGAGCCGTGGACCGCGGTGAAGGGGACGTTCAAGGCGATCAGCACGTGGGAAGGCTCCAACGACCCGGAGGTGCACGCCGAACCGCTCGAGGCACAGATCCCCTCCGCGCTAAGCTGGTAGAGCATGCCTTCGCCCTCGACGTAATGGCACGACACGTTCAGCGTGTTCGCAAGCCGCGGCGCGGCCTTCCCGTTGATCTGGACGTGAGGGACCCGCTCCTCGATCGCCCGCTCGAGCCGGTCCCTGAGCCGGGCGACGCGAGCTTCGTCCTCTTCGCAGTTCGCTTCGGCGAGGTCCAGCGCCCGGGCCAAGCCGGCAATGTACGGCACGTTTTCCGTTCCCGCCCGGCGGCCCTCCTCCTGGTGCCCGCCGATCATGAAGGGCCGCACCGGCGTTCCCCGGCGAAGATAAAGGGCCCCGATCCCCTTGGGCGCGTGCAGCTTGTGGCCGGAGAACGACAAGAGGTCGACGTGCCGGTACTCGCCCCCAAGATCGATGGGCATCTTGCCGACCGACTGGGTTGCGTCGGTGTGGAAGACGATCGAAGGGTCGGTCTCCTTGGTGAGCCGGGAAAGCTGCTCGATGGGGAAGATCGCGCCGGTCTCGTTGTTGGCGTGCATGACCGTCACCAGGAGCGTTTCGCCGGGCCGCAGGGTGCTGATGAAGGTGGAAACGTCGAGGTTTCCGTCGCCGTCGACCGGAAGGAAGCTGACGTCGTACCCGCTGCGCTCGAGGTCCTTGCACACTTCCAGCACGGCCGGGTGCTCGACGGCGGTGGTGATTACGTGGCGTCGGCTCGGGTTGGCCTTGGCCGCGCCGAAGATCGCCGTGTTGTTGCTTTCCGTGGCACAAGAGGTGAACAGGATCTCCTTGGGGTCGGACGCCCCGAGGTGTCCCGCGATTCGTTTGCGGGCGTCGGCGACGACGTCGGCCGTGCCCTGGGCCGGATCGTACATCGAGCTGGGGTTGAAGTAGTCGTCGGTGAAGAAAGGGATCATCGCCTCGTACACTTCCGGGGCGACTTGGGTGGTGGCGTTGTTGTCGGCGTAGATGATTTTCATGCGTCCCACATCTGGTTCAGACGGCGATCACGCGGATCCGCTCGTCGACCATGTCTTTGAGGTTTCTTTCCACCATCATCTTCAGGGTGTGGTTTGCCCCGGCGCATCCCGCGCAGGCGCCGCCGAGCCGGCAGTAGATGAGGGCGTCTTTGATGTCGACGATTTCAATGTTGCCCCCGTCCTTGATCAGCAGGGGCCGAACGTACTCGTCAACGGCCTTTTCGACTTTCTTGCTGAACTGGTAGGGCGAGAGAGACGGCTTCTCGCCGGTTCGCGTCTGGGCGGAATCCAACGGCGGAACAGCCAGAGGCACGACCTTCAGCGCGCTTCGGTTTTCGCCCCAAGTCTCGTCCAGCAGGTCCTGCAGCCCGCCGGGGACGTGATGGCACGACATGCACGCCCCCCCGGCCTTGATGGCGCCCGTGATCTCGGGGATGGTCCGCAGGTTCAGCTCCTTGATCTTGCGCCGGATGTAAGGCTCGCTCAGCGTGAAGCATTTGCAGACGATGCGCCCTTCGTTCTGCTCGTCGGTGTGGATGTCGATCCCCAGCTTGCCGAGGTCGACGCCGCGCCGCTGCGCCCAGTTGAACACGGCCGACTCCAGGGCGTCGGCGCCCATCACCGAGCAGTGGATCTTTTGGTCGGGGAGCCCTTCGAGGAATCTTACGATGTCGTCGTTTTGAATCTTCAAAGCGCCGATCGGCGTGTACCTCCCCTCCTCAATCATCGAACACAACGCCTCCGAGGCGGCGATGGCCGACGTACACCCAAAGGTGAGGTATTTCGCCTCGGTGATCGCGTCTTTGGTGGGATCGGTGGGGTGCTTCTCAACGCGGAAGGTGAACCGCATCGCATCGCCGCAGACGATCGAGCCGTGCTCGCCGAAACCGTCGGGGTCCTCGATCTCTCCCATGTGCGTTCCCGGCTCGCCATGAACGGCGGCCATGAAAAGCTGTTTCGTCTTCTCACTATACTCCCAGGCCATGCGTCTTCTCCAAAGGCCCTTTTCGTCGGGTGTGTTGGGTTTCGGTGCACAGACTGACGGCGCTCCGAGACCATCTCCTTCTTTAGTGGCACTCAAGAGGCCCCCGGCAGTGGGCATGCACCAGGGGGCTGGGCCGACAGCCTGTCAGGAAGGTCTGTCACAATGCGTAAGTCTACCGGAAACCGGCCGGGGGGCAAGCCGGCCAAACCGTACCCGGACTTCCGGTCGTGGCCGTTTTGCGGGAAAAGGCCGGGGCCAGACCCACAATCGAGAGCCGTTTACGGCTCTTCTCCGCGAAGCGGTAATAGCCCCGCTTCACAGCGACCAACCTTCCCGGTGCTCGGGCCACAGCGCGCGGTTGGCCTCGTCGTCGCCGGCGATCTTGCAGGCGACGGGGTCGAACTCCATCGCCCGGCCGAACTGCGTGGCGACGTTGCCCAAGAGCAGCAATTCGATCGCCGGGCCGGAGTGATCGAAGTTCGACAGCGCCGGCGGCCCCCCCCGGCAGGCGCGGAACCAGTCGCGCTCGTGCCCCTCGACGTGCGGAAGCGTCTTGGGCGGTCCGCCGGCATTGGGGAAGTCGGCCTCGGGTAACAGGGCGCACATCGAATTGTGGGCATTGGTGTGGACGACCCCCTTGCTGCCCACCAACAGCGAGCCGGAGCGGGGCGTCCAGCTCTCCTCCCACTCCAGCGACCGGCCGGCGATCTTTTCCAGCTTCTCCCAAACGCCCAGCCGCTTCAGTTCCGGCTCCGGGGCGTTGTACCAGTAAAGCCGCGCCGGCGGGAGCGGCCCGCGGGCCGGGAAGTCGAAGCGGAGGATCTCCAGCCGGGGGAAGTTTTCGGGGCACGGTTCCGAGTCCTCCGGCTCGACGCGGATCGGCCCCGCGGCTTCCCCGCCGCCTTCCCACAATGCCCCCAGGTTTAGCGCCTTAAAGGCCATGTGAATCGAGTGCGATCCGCCGCCGCCGAGGCAGCCCGAGCCGAAATCCCGCCAGGCCCACCAACTCGACACGTAACTCGGGTGGTACGGCCGAACGGGCGCGGGGCCAAGCCAAAGGTCCCAATCGAGGTGCTCCGGCACCGGGGGGGTCTCCTTGGGCCGCTCGCGCGGACCCGACCCGCCAAACACGTACCACGCGTGCACTTCGCGAATCTCGCCCACCGCCCCCTCCCGGACCAGCTCCAGCGTGCGGCGGAACGAATCGGTCGCCATCCCCTGATTGCCCATCTGCGTGGCCACTTTCTCGTCCCGGGCGATTTGGCGCAGGGTGCGGGCCTCGGTAACGTCGTGGGCGATCGGCTTCTCGACGTAAACGTGCTTGCCCCGCTTCATGGCCGTGGCTGCGATCACGGCGTGGGTATGGTCGGGCGTGGCCACCAAAAGCGCGTCGATCTGGCGGTCCATTGCGTCGAGCATCTTGCGGAAGTCCTGGTGCCGGGCCGCCTCGGGCAGCTTGGCCGACGCCTCGGCCGCCTGCCCTTGGTTCGCGTCGCAGATGGCCACCAGGTTCTGCCCGACTCTGGGGATCGCGCCGGCCCACCAACTGCCGCGCTTGCCCACGCCCACCAGGGCGATGTTCAGCTTCTCGTTCGCCTGATAGCTCCAGGCGGAACGGCTCTCTCGGAGAATCAGCCAGGTGGCCGTTCCCGAGGCGGCCGTCTTGAGAAATCCGCGTCGGCTCGTTCGGCGACTCATGTTCGTTACTCCTTGTGCCACTAGCTTCCAGGATTGAGGAAACATCCTCAAAGATTCTGCCGTGGACGACGCAAAGTGTTTGAATTCAGAGAGTTCAGGGTTCAGCATTCAGGGTTCAGGGTTCAAGGTTCAGCATACTGCTTCGGACGGTTATTGTGTCCGCAAGCAGACCTGCTTGTGGTCCATTGTGCCCACAAAACGTCGGAACGAAAGTCCTAAACCCTGGACCCTGAACCCTGAACCCTCGATATTCTCCTCGTCCCACCGCCGCCAGGCAATGCCCGGCCTACGGGATTTCGCGTCGGCCTTGCCCGGCCAGAAGACGTTTCGGCCCTTCGCGGCAGAGGTCCACAAGCGGGCAATCCTCGCACTTCGGATTCCGTGCGGAGCAGCGGGTTCGGCCGTGGCGGATCAGTTGAACGTGGAACTCGAGCACGCGACTCGCCGGCACCAACGGGGCCAGCTCCTCGTGCGCTCGGGCGGCATCCGTTCCGGGCGCGATGAGCCCCAGCCGGCGGCTCACGCGGTGTACGTGCGTGTCGACCGGCAGCACCGGTTTGCGGCAGGCGAACAGGAGCACGCAAGCAGCCGTCTTGGGCCCGACGCCGTCGAGACCCCTCAAATACGCAACGGCCTCCGGCGTCGGCATCGAGCGAAGAAACTCCAGCGACAGCTCGCCCCGCTCGGCATGGATTCGCTTGAGGATCGCCTTGATCCGTGGCGCCTTCCGGTTGGCCAGCCCCGCCTGCCGGATCGCCCCGGCAATCCTCGCCACCGGCGCCCGCCGCACCGCGTCCCAATCCCCAAACCTCCGCCAAAGCTCCTCGAACGCGCCGTGGCTGTTCGCATCCGAGGTATTCTGCGAAAGAATCGTGGCGATCAACTCATC
>JBDRTC010001323.1:0-2862 GCA_043824335.1 Planctomycetota bacterium
GCGCCGTCCGCTCGCCGGATTGGACCGCGGCGGCAATCTCCAGACAGCTCATCGGTTCGCCGGTCATCGCTCGCTCGCGTCGTAAACGGTCGCCGGCTCGACGTTGCCGATCTCCATCGCCCGCATCGCCGCCATCTCGGAGATAAGCCCACCGAGCAAGGCGGCAACCGCTTCGTGCTGCCGTCGATCGACGGGAGTTCCCAGCAATTCCTCGGTCATGCGCGCGATCGTTTCGGCGGAGAGCGGTCGTTCGTTTTGCATCGTTTCGCCCGCCGTGTGTGAGACGTTTTTCGGAAATCCGTGCAAACTGCCGTCAGGCTATCTCGCCCGGGTAGGGATGTCAATTCCACTGGGTTGGGCGTGGGGACGGAAAGAGCCCTTCTCATCCCTGTGGATTCCGACTATCGTAATGGGTATCCCGTTTAGCGGCCGACGGCACGTCGGCCAAACATCAAAGAAATGAGGAAACGGACGATGGATATTCGAAGGGCACGTTTCCGCCGATTGGTCATCCACTTTTTCCTATTCGCGACGCCGCTGCTGTTGGTCACGGCCGTTGCCGCCGCGGAACCCGGTGTTGGGCTGTTGGTGGCGGAGACTTCGGCGGAGAAGCTGGGCCCGGAGTCGCGAGCGGCCTACGCGTTGGCCAAGGAGCTTGCATCCGCCACGCTCGTAATGCCCACGGCCGAGGGCGGCTTTGTCGACGCCAGCGGCGCGGCGGTCCCGCCCTGGACATACCTCTTGTGCGGGGACCCATTTGGCCCCGTAGTGGGGATTGTAATCCGAGAATCGTCGTCGTAAGCTGAGGCCTGTCTTGGGCTGTTCTGTAGCTGGTGGTTCCACTCACGGGCCGAAAGGCTAGCGCTTTTGTCGTCGTTACCCTCATCGCGGTTTTAGGAGGCATCGTCATGTACTGTACCGGGAAATGGTATCGCGCGGCGTTTACACTGGTGGAGTTGTTGGTGGTGATTGCCATCATTGGTATCTTGATCGCCCTGTTGTTGCCGGCCGTCCAGGCGGCACGTGAGGCGGCCCGGCGTACGCAGTGCGTCAACAATCTCAAGCAACTGGGGCTGGGCCTGCACAATCACCACGACACGTACAAGCAATTTCCACCGTTGAACTATGGGAACGGGGGTAGACGCAACACGAATCCGCAGGGGAATGAGGAGCGCAACACCGGTTTAATGCGCATCATGGCCTACCTCGAGCAGGGTGCGATCTACGACATTCTTTCACGGCCGTTCACGGCCGTGTCCCCGCCTGTCTTGCCGTGGGGGCCGATTCGAGGCGGCGCGCCCGGAGGCGCGACGACCTCATACCCGCCTTACACGACTACGATCCCGTGCTTTATCTGTCCGTCCAACCCTCAGCCTGCCGCCACCCTCTGGGGGATTAGCGCGCCGCGCAACTACGCGTGTAGCCTCGGTGACTCCATCAGCGTCATCGGCCCGCCTGGCTGGGGAGCGGCCAATTACCTTAGGCCGAACCGCGGGGTGTTCGCGGTGGTTGCCCATCCCATTGTTGAGTCCAAGATAAGCATGAGTTCGGTCACCGATGGAACGAGCAACACCATCCTCATGGCCGAGCGTTGCTTCGGCACCAGCAATACGCGGAGTATCAGAGGCTACTTCGCCCGTAATGTAGCGGGAACCAACACTCAGCCGATCAACTGCCTCCTCACGGCCAGTGGCAATTTCTACCTGCCTACCCAGTCCGTCATGACAGCCCGGGCAGTCGGGGTGGAGTGGTTCGACGGCGCTGCGGCGTTCACCGGGTTCAATACCGTGCTGCCGCCCAACAGCCCGTCGTGCGCCGTCGACAGCTGGGGAGACTCCTGGGGGGTGTTCAGCGCCAGCAGTTATCACCCGGGCGGGGTGAACGTGCTGCTCGGCGACGCCTCGGTCCGTTTTGTGAGCGAGACGATCGACACGAACAACCTTGGCCTCGCCGAGGTCACCAGCGGCCAGAGTCCCTACGGTGTGTGGGGCGCGCTGGGCAGCAAGGACGGCGGCGAGGCAGTGTCGGTTCCCTGAGAATCGGCTGAGCTTGCTGGTTTGCTCTGCCGTTGCTTCACTTTCGGTTCCTTTTCGACAAGGGAGTGTTCCATGGGTAATAGGTATTCGCCGCCAACACCGTCAGCCTTCCTCGCGACCGCATGCCTGGCGGGCTTGCTCCCCTTTGCCGGCTGCGGCCCAACAGGCCCAACGTTGCCAGATACGGCGTCTGCCACCGGCACCGTGACGTACCAAGGCGAACCGGTCGAAGGGGCTACCGTCTTGTTCACGCGGGGCTCCGGAAACATCGCCGAGGGCGAGATGGCTATCGGCAAGACGGGTGCCGGTGGGCGTTTCGAGTTGACCACCCACGTGAGTGGTCAGGCCGATGTGAAGGGCGCCCCGGCGGGGGCGTACAAAGTGGCCATTTCGAAGCAGATTCCTCCGCCAGAGATCTCGGAAAGCGAATACCAGGCAATGGTCGACGCAGCCAATAAGATCAGCGAGACCGGGGCCATGGTGCCGCCCGACCAGCAACCGCCCGGGCTGGTGGAGATGTTTCCGCCGAAGTATTCGGTCGCGGTCGAATCCGAGCTGAAGGCCGAGGTCACCGCCCAAGGACCGAACGACTTCCAGTTCGACTTGGAGTGATGGGCCGAGGTGGGCAGCCGTGCGAGACGCGGTTCGTACACGGGATCGGTTGCCGACATGCTCCTTGTCTGGTGGCCGTCGGCGCGCCGCTTGAATCAAACCGAAAGACAACACCAACCCTTCCCGTCGACGGTGATTCCGACTATCGTAATGGGGGTCTTGTTTAGGGGCGACCGGCGGCTCGTCGGCGAAGCACCAAAGAGAGGAAAAGGAC
>JBDRTC010001324.1:0-2678 GCA_043824335.1 Planctomycetota bacterium
CCGCTTCTTTCTTCTGACGCATCTTTGTTCTCCTTGGCGTTTGGTAAATGATGTTGCCATTAGGATAAGGATGCGTCCTATTTATACAAGCCCGAGCGGGCGGCGTTCATGCCGAAACCTTCCGCAACAGAAACTACGTAAGCGGTTTCTCGCAGTAGACGTGTTTGCCCTTTGTGATGGCGGCCATGGTGATGACTGCGTGGGAGAAGTCGGGTGTGGCGACCATGACGGCGTCGACGTCTTCCTTCTCAAGCAGCTCGCGGTAATCGGCGTAGGAGTTGCAGCCCCAGTGATAGACGTCGTCGATGGCGATCTCGGAATGCGAACTGTATCCCGCCCCGAACGTGTTGTGGCTGTCGTGGGTCAGAATGGTCTTGAAGTTCGGGTTGATGTCCTTGGTAATGGCGTAGACCTGCCGCCATCCGTCGGAAAAATAGCTTGACCGAAAATCGATCACGCCATTCCATTTGCGTGGATCGTCGCGGACGCTGTCCAGGTCGGGCGGGAGTTCGTAGCCGTAGCGCTTGATGAACTCCGCCTTTACTTCGCTGTTGTAGCCGAACGACTTGGGCCCTCAATGGAATGGCTCGTCTTGGTAGATGAACGCGTTGTATAGGCGTGGGATGTTTTTGAGCGGAGCCAGCCGTTTCCGGGCATTGGCGCGAACGGCTTGGGCGTATTCGGGAGAGTAGAAGCATATTTCGGGCGGTGCGGTGCGTCCGAAGAGTTCGAGTGCGCCGGCGTGATAGGTGATGAGCATGCCTTTGGATTGGGCGTATTCCAGGATGAAGGCCTCTTCCTCGGCGGGACGGTGTGTCGGGGCTTCGATGCCGGTGAAGCCGTGTTCGCAAATGTTGTCAACCGTGTCTCGAAGGATCTCTTCGCTGAGCGGTCCCTCCTCGCCATTCCACCCCTTACCGGAGGGTACGGGCGAGAATTGCGTAACGACGGGGAAGCAATCGGGCTTGATAATCTGACAGACGCCTTCGCGTCCGGCGAGCAAGAGAACTGCCAAGAGGCAGAGGGTCCTGAGGAGAATCATAGAGCATATCCTCATAGACGGCGGGATGCATTGCCGGCACCGGGCAACTACAGTGGTTCGTTCACCCCTACTCGATCCAGGAGCGATCGAAACGCGGACTGTCACGGGTTCCTCTTCGAATTGCGAGTTTCAAGGGCCTTCAAAATGGCCGAAGTCACCTGCGTGGCCAGCACTTTGGAACCTTCGGGGGTAAAGTGGCTGTTGACTGGGATCTGGATCTGATGGAGCCGACGAAGGGAGAAAGCGTAGAGATCGTTGACCCGGATTCCGTTCTCCTCCATGACCTTCCTGGCCACGGCATTGTAAGTAACGAAATCTTTGGCCGGGGCGCCGCAGACGGCTTCGGGCGATTGCGTGGTGCTGCACCAGATCAACTCGGCGATGATGGCGTGGCCCTCGTCGTTCGGGTGCATACCGTCGAGGAACAGGTCGTCGACCGACTTGCCGTCCGCGCGGTCGTACTCCTGGAAGGCCTTGAAGGCATCGACCAGCGGCACGCCCTCCTCGCGGGCGACTGCCCGCACCACGTCGCAGTACTCGGCCAGCTTGGCGCTGAAGCCCCAGGGGTCGTTCACGTCGTAGGGCGGCTTGCCGTAGAGTTGCTTAAGCTTCGCCGTCCAGCGGAAGGGCGGCGGGGCCATCAGGATGACCTTCACGTTGCGGGCCTTGAGCGTCTTGACGAAGTGACGCAGGTTCTCGGCGTAGCGCTGCTTCGCCACGCGGGGCGTGCTCGCGGGTGGGTTCTTCCAGACGTCGATGGCCGCGTCGTTGCCGCCCAGCATGATGATCACCAGTTCGGGATCGTGGTCGAGGACATCGCGGTTGAACCGCTCTAGCGAATGCTCGGTCGTCGAGCCTCCGACTCCCGAGTTGACGATCTCGACCGGCAGGCCGCGGTCGCGCAGCATGGTGTCGAGCCGATCGCAGTAGACCCTGACCGAGCCGCGCAGGGCGGTGGTCGAGGAGCCCAGGGCGACGACCTTGACGGCGTCGGGCCAGGGCTCGTCGGGGATGTCGGCCGCGTTGATTGTCATCCGCAGTCCGCCCTGCATGGTGGTGATCCAGAGCTCGCCCGGCCGCCGCTCCAAGACGTACGGATACGACTGCCTGGCCGCGTAGTACTTCTCCTCCGGCTGCAGCTCGCGTTGCGACACGACGACCGGCTTGGACCAGGTCTTAGCCTCGTTGGAGGAGAATGCGATGGAGAGTTCCGCCCGGCTGTTCAGGTTGTATGGCTTGCCCACCGGCGAGCGGTTCCAGAGCAGGATCAGCCGACCGTCGGCCAGCCTCGCCAGTTGACCGCAACAGGTGCTCGAGCGGAGTTTCGATGGTCCGAAGTCGCGCCAGGTGAGGCCGCCGTCGTCGGAGAAGGCCTCCCAGAACCAGCCCTTGACGGTGCGGACCAGCATGTAGACGCGGCCGTCGACCAGTTCGGCCACGGTGGCTTCCATGGCTCCGCCGTGGCTGCCGCTGCCGCCGATGTCCAATTCATTATGGCTCCGCCTCCAGGTCTTACCGTCGTCGTCGGAGACGTAGCTCATCACCACGTGTCGGCCGGGATCGAAACGCACGTCCTGGCCCGCCAACACCAACCGACCACTCTTGATCTGGATCAGGCTGCGGATCGCGCCGCACC
>JBDRTC010001325.1:0-3484 GCA_043824335.1 Planctomycetota bacterium
CGGAAAGGCAGGATCACGGAATCGATCTGCCGCGTCAGTCGGTTTCCGTTGAGCATAAGTCCCGCTCCGAATGCCCCAACCATCGGCGGCAGCTTCAGGTAGTATGCGCAAAGCGTCGCGCTTCCGAGCACGGTGATCGTAAACAGGACAAGAAGCTCTACGGAACGCAGGCGGGAGAGCCACGGTGCCAGCCAGCGCACAATGAACCACCGTCCAATTGGAATCGCCACCAGGAAACCGAGGCTTCTGGCAACCAGCAAACCGAACGCCGCAGGATCGGGTCCCTGTCTTGGGCCGGTCAGAAGCGGGATCAGCATCACTAGCGGCACGACGGCGGCGTCCTGATACAGCAGAACGGCCATGGCACGACGGCCATGCGGGCTAGTCATCTGGCCCCACTCTCCCAGGGCTTTGAAGACTAGGACCGTGGAACTGAAAGCAACCGCCGCTCCGAGCAACACGGCCGACTGCCAAGAAAGTCGCAGCATCGCAGCGAGCAGCGCAATGGGGACCGCGACCAGCAGCATCTGCGCCGTGCCTCCGACGAGAAAGGACCGACCCATTCGCACCAGGTCTGCAAGCGAAAACTCAATGCCGATTGAAAAGAGCAGCAAGAGCACGCCGGCCTCGGCCAGGTATTCCATTTCGTGCGTCTTCTGACGTAGCGGACCAAGAACCACCGAACCGAGAACCACCCCGCTGAGGAGATAGCCAGCGAGCATCGAGACGCCAATCCGCTTGCAGATCGCCCCCGAAAGGAAGCCAACGGCGAGCACTGTCACCAGCTCGAAGACGATCTTGGCGAGGGCATAGTGATCCATCCGCTTAACTCCTCACGACCGAGGTGGCACTTGAGGCGTCAAAGCACTACTGCCGGCGCGTGACCACGAACTCGGCCAGTTGCCGAAGGCTCTCGTCGGCGGGGGTGGTGGCCAGGGGGGGCAACTGTTCGGCGGCGTGCCGGGCGAACCAGGTGGCCTTTTCGCGGGCGTAGGAGATCGCGTCGGAACGCTCCAGTCGGAGCTTCAGCGCGTGGCGATTCTCCTCGCTGGGAGACGAGAGAATCGCGAGCAACTCGGCCCGCTCGTTCAAGTCGACTTGGCTCAACAGGCGGATCACCGGCAGCGTCGGCTTTTGCTTGAGCAGATCGGTGCCGATAGACTTGCCGGTGGTGGCCTCGTCGCCGAGGACGTCGAGCAAATCGTCGGCGATCTGGAAGGCGATGCCCAAATTCTGGCCGAACCGGGCGTAGGCCTCGCCCTGGTCGGCGTCGGCGCCGGCGTAATGGGCCCCCAGCCGGCAGCAGCAGGCACAGAGGCCGGCCGTCTTGCCCGAGATGATGTCGAGGTACTCTTCCTCGCTGAGCGCATAGTTGCCGCGGGCCTCGATCTGGCACAGCTCGCCTTCACACATGGTCCGGCCTGCCTCGCCGATCGCCCGGCAAGCGAACGTGCTCTCCAGGGAGCTGGCCAGGCTGATGGCGAGGGTGAAGAGATAGTCGCCCAACAGCACGCTCGCCTCGTTGTCCCAGCGGGCGTTCACGGTATCGAGGTGCCGGCGGAGCGTGGCCTCATCGAGCACGTCGTCGTGGATGAGGGTGGCGGTGTGGATCATCTCGACCGCCGCGCCGAGCAACGGGTGTTCCGGTCTCAGCCCTCCGCACGCCTTGCCCGACAGGATCACCAGGGCCGGCCGGAGCCGCTTGCCCCCGAAGCGAAACCCGTGCTTCACCAGGCCGTCGACGAACGGATACTTGCTCGTCAGCTCTCGCTGGAGGACGCGTTCCACTTCGTCGAGATCCGCCTGAATGGGCGCATACAAGGTGCGAAGCTCTTTAGACGTCGTTTGAGAATCCTTGATCCCTTGGGTCATCAATCTTTCCCTGATTGCGACGAGGCATCAAGTTTTCCGACGCCGCCGCGGTGGGAGTTGCGTGTGAATAGTGTCAATCTTCTCGGACGAAATGCCCGCTTCGGCCTCCCGACTTCTCCTCCAACCGGACCTGGTCGATCACCATCGCCCGATCCGCCGACTTGCACATGTCGTAGATCGTCGCGGCGGCGATCACGACTGCCACGAGCGCCTCCATTTCCACGCCGGTCCGGGCGGTTGCCCGGGCCTCCGCTTCTATCGCCACGGTCGCGTCGTCCGGGAAATCGAACGCAAGCGACACGGCGTCCAGCGGCAACGCGTGGCACAGCGGGATCAACTCGCCGGTCCGCTTGGCGGCCATCATCCCCGCCAGGCGGGCGACCTCGAGCACGTCGCCTTTGGCGACCGCCCGGTCGCGTATCAAACGGAGGGTTTCCGGACGCATCCGGATTCGCCCGCTGGCCCGGGCCCGCCGCACGGTGACGTCTTTGTCGCCGACGTCGACCATCCGGCTGGCCCCCTGGGAGTCGAAATGGCTCAGTGGGCCCATTCTACTCAGATCTCCCAGGGGAAGGCACCGCCAAAGCCTCCATTGTAGTGTACGACCGCCGCCCGTCGAGGGGCAATCGTCCGTCCGCCCGGCCCCGCCCCCGAGAGAGGAATCTAGTGGTCTTTCAAGTTCGAGCTTGTGGGTGGCACTGGCTGCTTGTCAGCCAGTGCAGCCCAACCGCCGAGAACGAAGTTGAAGGACCATTAGGGCTTGGAAAGCCCCGGCAACTCAACCAAACGGGCCAGCCAAACCCCCTGTTTTTGCTGTTCGGCGACCACATCAGACGACCAGAACCGCTCGGGGATCCCAGCCAGATCGGCCTTGCGTTGGTAGAAAACGGCGTACCGAGGCCCCGGCGGCGGCTCCGTCCACGACGCATCCCACCCGGCCAGCAGCACACGGTTCTCCAGCAGCGCCGGCGACGAGAGCGCCACGGCCGGAACCTGAAACGGCGCCAAACTGGGGCCGAACAGGACCACCCCGCCCGGGTCCCGTCGGGCGGCCTCGGCCAGGAGAGGCTCAGCCACGGCGTCGCCCCAGTAGGTCACCTCGAACCCGAGCTTCTCCGCACCCGACAGTCCGCCCACCAGGAGGCTGTAGTGGCTCAACTGGCAGGGATGATACCAGACCAACCCCACGCCTTGCAGGGCCACGAACAGCCCGACCGCCCCAAGCCGGAGTCGCGGCGACCAACCACGCCAAACCGGATGCTCCACCACCCATTTGGCGCCCGCTCCGACAAAGATCGCCCAGAGCGGAAAGACCATCAGGAAGAGCCGCACGCCGTCGTAGACCGGTGTCCCCGGCCAAGCGAACAAGAGCAGCATGAACAGCAGCGACCCCATCACCAGCAGGTAGCCCGGGTCCGCCTTACGCACTCGACGATTCGCCCAAGCCCCCACGAGTCCCAGCAGCAACAACCCGAACGGCAAGGCCACCACGAACATCACCAGCGGATAGTGCCAGGGGACCTCGTGATCAGCCCAGACCCGGCCGGCATAGAAGACGTGAACTGCCTGCCTTCCGGTTGCGGTGCCCAGAAGTTGCCGGAAGTGTGCGATC
>JBDRTC010001326.1:0-9179 GCA_043824335.1 Planctomycetota bacterium
AGCCAAAAAAAAAGATTCGCTCCGATCTCGAACGAAACGGAAAAGAAGGGAAGAAACAGGAGCGCCGCGGCAAAAAAGAATTCGCTCCGGTCTCGAACGAAACGGAAAGAAAGGGAGGAAAACAGGAGCACCGGCAAGGAAAACCGGCCTTCCGCCGCGGCCGCCGGACATAGGATTACCGTCCGACTCTTCACCTCGGCCACACGAGGGCTGCTTGGGCCGGAAAATCTCCTACGGCCGCTAGGATCTGCCCAGGCCGAACCACTGACCGACGTTCCCCATCCGCCGGGCGCAACGCGGCCGGCGTGAGCGGGAACGCCGGTGCAAGCGGCTGGGGGAGAACCTTCCCCCCAATTAACTCATCGCGTTTAATCTGTGCATCCGATCCATATCAAGCCGTCGCCTCATCTTGACGATGAGAATAACGGCAAAGCGTCGGTGTGTTCGGTCTACGCTGCTTGCCCAGTTTGCGTCGGTTCCCGAGATGCCGCGATTTCGGCAATCTGGCTAATGTGCGATAAGTAGGTTGACCGAAGACCCAATAGGCGGATTCCCATCCGCAGGACCAGACCCTAATTTCTTCGCAGACATCTTTGAAGGAGTCATGAAATGAAAAGTGTGTTGGGGGTGCCGGTGATTGCCGTGTTGCTCACGGTGATCGCGGTAAATACGGCCGACGCCCGCTACTGCGGCGCGGCCAGGTTTTGTCGCGTCAAGGCCAACTGCTGCGCAGAAAGCGCCAGCTGTGAGATGGAATGTCACACAGTGATGAAGACGTGCCGGCAGGTGGTCTACGAGCAACAGCAGTTCACCTGTTACAAGACGTGCTACCAGCGGGTTTGCGAACCAAAGACCGTCACCTGCACGAAGTACGTGCCCGAAACACGCTATCGGGAGTGCAAGTACACGGTGATGAAGCCGGTTTGGGAAACCCGGACCAAGGACATCTGCTACACGGTGTGCAAGCCGGTCTGGGAAACCAGAACCCGCACCTACACCGTGTGCAAGCCCGTGTGGGAGACCCGGACCAAGGACATCTGCTACACGGTGTGCAAGCCGGTCTGGGAGACCAAGACCCGCACCTACACCGTGTGCAAGCCGGTCTGGGAAACGCGGACGAAGGAGATCTGCTACACCGTGTGCAAGCCGGTCTGGGAGACCCGCACGAAAGAGATCTGCTACACCGTCATGAAGCCGGTTCGGGAAACCCGAACGCGAACCTACACGGTGTGCAAGCCGGTCTGGGAGACCAAGACCAAGGAGATTTGCTACACGGTCTGCAAGCCGGTCCGGGAAACCCGGGAAAAGGTTTGCCGTTACACCGTGTGCAAGCCGGTCTGGGAAACGCGGACCAAGGAAGTCTGCTACACCGTCATGAAGCCGGTTCACGAAACCCGTGAGCGGGAGGTTTGCTACACCGTGTGCAAGCCGGTGAAGTACACCAAGACGGTCAAGGTTTGCTCCGGCCGTTGGGAGACCCGCGAAATCGCCCCCAAGGCGTGTGAGCCGGCGGCGTGCGGACCGGATGCGTGCGAGCCGGCGGCCTGCGAGGCCGCCGCGTGCGACCCGGTCAGGCAGTGCCGCGTTTGGGTGCCCGAGATCATCGAGAAGGAAATCGAGTGCACCAAGTACGTGCGTGAGACCTGCGTGAAGAAGGTCCCCTACACCGTCTGCAAGATGGTGCCCGAACAGCGGACCAAGACCTGCACCTACAAGGTCTGCACGATGGTTCGCGAGGTCTGCGAGAAGCGGATTCCCTACACCGTCTGCAAGATGGTGCCCGAGCAGCGGGTGAAGACCTGCACCTACAAGGTCTGCAAGATGGTGCCGACCACGTGCGTCCGGAAGGTGGCGTACACCGTGATGAAGCCGGTGTGCTACGAGAAGACGGTCAACTGCGTGAAGTACGTCCCCACGAAGGTGCCGTACACGGTGACCCGTTGCGTTCCCAAGGTCGTGTGCAAGCAGGTCCCGGTAAAGGTCTGCTGCCCGGTCCCCCGTCGCTGTGAGCCCGCTTGCTCTGAGCCCGCCGGCTGCGAGCCGGCCGGCGATGCGGCCCCCGCCCCGGCCCCCGCGGTCGAGTCGGCACTGCCCCCCGCCCAGGCGTAAGCCGGCGGACAACAAAACTGTCTCTCTTCGGATGTCGAAGAGGGCCTGGTCCAACCATCATCGGCGGCCCGATCCAATCGATCGGGCCGCCGTTGTTTTTTCCCGCTCATCGCTCATCCCCCCCGGCCGGATCGCTCTTGACCCCGGCCGAAGAACGCCTCTATACTCCCCACCCCGCTAGCTATACGCCGGGATAGATTCCCGCGCGACCCCGTTCCCAAAACGGTTTATGGAGGAACCGCAATGTCTCAGGAAGCCCCCCAGGCTGCCGGCGCGCGAGGAAAACGGTCCAGGCTGACGGTTGGAATGGTCGTTGGCGGCCTTTGCGTGGCAGCCGTGGCGATCGCCGGCCGCTACTACCTATTGAACGAGTCGGCCAGCGCCGAGTCGCCCGGCCGATCGCTTTTCCGGCCCCCGGCGGCGTCCACGCAAGCGGCCGGACCGGCCCGTACGGCCGCGCCATCTCCACGATCCGCCCCGCAAGCAAGCACGCCGGCGGCCCCAACCGGCACGCAGCCGAGGAATCTTGTCGCGTCGGTCAACGGCCGCGAGATCACGCGGAACGATCTGGCCAACGAGTGTTTGAGACACTATGGCGAAGAAGTCCTGGAAAGCCTGGTCAACAAACACCTGATCCGGCAGGAGTGCCAGCGACAAAACATCTCGGTGACCCAGTCGGAAGTGAGCGCCGAAATCAAACGGATGGCCGAGCGATTCAGCTTGCCGGTCGACCATTGGCTCACGATGCTCGAGCAGGAGCGGGGCATCACCGCGAAGCAATACGCCGACGACATCGTCTGGCCCATGCTGGCGCTTCGGAAGCTGGCAGGCCCCAGGCTGGAGGTCACCGAAAAGGAGCTGGCCGAGCATTTCGAGGCCCGGTACGGCGCCGCGGTCAAAGCTCGGATGATCGTGTGCAACAATCGGAAGACGGCCGAGGAGGTCCGGGCGGCCGCGGCGGCCGATTCCGACGAGTTCGGCACGCTTGCCAAGGAAAACTCGGTCGACGGCCCCAGTGCCAGCCTCAAGGGAATGATCCAACCGATCCGCAAGCACACGGGCCCCCCGGAAATCGAGCAGGTCGCCTTCCAGATGCACGACGGCGACGTTTCGCCCGTGATTCCCGTGAACGGGCAGTATGTGATCCTCAAGCGTGAGGGCCTTCAGCCAGCCGCGCGCGTGGCACTGGAGCAGGTCAAGATGAGCTCGCTCGAAACCCTCCGCGACCGGAAGATGCGCGACGTGGCCGGCGAGGTTTTCCACCAGTTGCAGGATCAGGCAAAATTCGTCAACGTATGGAACGACCCCGCCTCGAGGGCCCAGATGCCGGGTGTTGCCGCGGTCGTCAACGGCAACAAGATTCCCCTTCGCGAGTTGGCCGAAGTGTGCATCGAGCGGCACGGCCAGGAAGTGCTGGAAGGCACGATCAACCGCCGGCTCCTGGAACAAGCCTGCCAAAAGCGGAACATCACGATTACCGAGGCCGATCTCGACCAGGAAATCGCCCGCGCCGCTGCGATGGCGCTGCCCGCGAAGCCCGACGGCTCGCCCGACGTCGAGAAGTGGCTTGCCATGGTCACCCAAGAGCAGAATATCTCGGAGGACGTCTACCGCAGCGACGCCGTCTGGCCGTCGGTCGCGCTGAAGAAGCTCGTCGGCGATAAGGTGGAAGTCACCGACGACGACCTCGAGAAGGGCTACGAGGCAAATTACGGGCCGCGGGTCCGTTGCCTGGCGATCGTGCTGGACGATCTCCGCCGCGCCCAGAGGGTCTGGGACATGGCCAGCAGCAATCTCACCCCGGAATACTTCGGTGACCTGGCCGCGCAGTATTCCTCCGATCCCAGCAGCAAGGCCCTGCGGGGCGAGGTGCCGCCGATCCAGAAGCACGGGGGCCAGCTAAAGCTGGAGGAGGAAGCCTTCTCTCTCAAGCCCGGCGAACTTTCCGGCATTGTTCAGGTGGGCCCCAAGGAATACGTGATCCTGCTCTGCGAGGGGCGGACGGACCCGGTCCACGTCGATTTTGCCACGGTGCGCGACGAGATTTACGCCGACATCCACGAGAAAGAGCTGCGGATCGCCATGGGGGAGCATTTCCAAACGCTTCAAGAAAGCGCCGCGATCGACAACTACCTGGAAGGCAGCTCCCAGCGGCCCAAGAGGTCCGCCGCCCCCGGCACGTCCCCAAGAACCGCCCCAAAAGCCTCGCCCGGGCAGACCTCAAGGTAATCCACCGCCCTCTTTCTTCGGCCCGTAGAAACGCGCGAGGTTGATCCCGCCGCGGAGTTCCTCTTCCAGGAGCTTGATCCGGGTCTCCAGCCGCTCGAGGCGGCGAAGCGCCACGGCCAGCGTTTGGTCGGCCGCTTCGACCTGCTTGTGACGCGGCACCGACGGATACCCGAGATGCCGCGCCAGGGCCGAGAACAGAAACAGCGGGTCCTTGCGACGGTTGGCCAGGGCGATCTTTCCCTCCCGCTCGCCGAAGAGGATCGGTTTCCCCGGGTCGCCCTGCTTCTGCCGATAATACTCGCTGCGCACGTAGATCATGTCGGCGAAATCGACGATCCCCACCTGGCGGCGGACCGTCCGAATCCACTCCCGCCAGCCTTCGTCGTAGGCCGGATCCCGGGCGACCGCCTCCAGCCCGTAGTCGTAGCCGAGCCGGTTGCGGCAGAGGGTCTCGAACTGGAAGAGAAAAACCCCCTGGAGCGTGGCCCCTTCCGCCCGATAGTTCGCCTCCCGTTCGAGAATCTCCAGGGCGATGCGGAAGTCGAACCGCCCCTCCTCCTTCTCCGCCTCCCCGATCACGTAGGTCTGGTAGGGCGTGAAATAGTGGTCCAGCCGGGCCATGGCCGTGGCGAACCCGCCCGTGTGCCTTAGCTCCGAGGCCATGAACTCCAGGGCCATGGGGAGCTTTGTCGTCGAGAGGATTTCCTGCCGAATCGTCACCAGCAAATCCTGCGTCGACATCGCCTCCTGCATCCGCTCCCGCAGCGTCCGGTAGAAGTAAGCCTGCTCAACGTACTCTTCGCGATCCAAAGCCATGCGAAAGTAGTCCTATCCTGACCGAGGCCAAGCCCGATCACCGACGCGCGGTGGGGACCCGGTCGAGCCACAATTGAGTCGGGCGATGGGCCATGTTGCCGATGATACGGAGAAGCATGCGTCGAATCAGAGTGCTCCGAGGAACTCCTTCAGGCCATCAAATACAGGGCTGTCCCACGGCTAATAGCCGCGATATGCTGCGATGCCAGGGTAGAGCTGGACCTCCTTTCGGCTCGCCAAGAACGCTTGTGCGTAGTTCTTCGCGCTTTGCGGCGCCTCCGACAGATCGACGCCTTGACCTTCGACACACTGGAAGAACTGCTCGACACATGCAAACACCGGGGCTTGGCGAACCGACTCGATGCATAGCGTCTCGATCATGCCGGGACTCCGGTTGTCGGGCAGGATGAACACCGAGGTTCGCACGCCCTTTGGGAGCCCGGCGGCCGCCAAGGCGTCGTCTGCCGATTGGCGTCTGGCCTTCGCATCACTCTCCGCGTCGCACACGACGCCCAACGACTTAACAAGACGCCGAAAGTCCGAGGTCGACGCGAGCGTACGGACAAACGCTCTGAATTGGTCCACACCGCCGAAATCGAGGATCTCAACCTCACTCCTCACCCCCATCGCGGAAAGCAACGCCTCAAAGAAGTGAAGGGGCGTTTTCCCTTCGACCAACAAGACCTTCGACAGACTGACGGGAATTGGCGGTGGTGGGGCCGTCTCCGGCGGTCTGGGAATCATCACCGCGCCTCCATGCCCGTTGCCAGCGACGTCTCGATCATCTCACGGTCGTAGGGCACGCAAATTACGTTTCCGTCTTCACAGTCCAGGCGATAGTAGCGAAAAGCGTACGGCTCCTCCTGAGAAAACACCTCGTGGGCGGCAAGCAGACATTCCCAGCTATGCGTGGCCGCGAACACCTGGACGTCGTTCCGCCGGGCGGCGTCGGACAGGGCCTTCCATACGTTGGGAAGCACCGAGTAGTGCAGGCCGTTTTCGATCTCGTCGATGAGCACGATCCCGCCGGGCACGTTGGCGATGGCCAGCACCATCGACAGTAGTCGGCTGATGCCTTCCCCAATCAGCGGCAGCGGAACAAGTCGGCTTATGCCTTCCACGTCGCCGTGGATCTCCGTTCCGCCCGCGAACGGAACGAGCGACAGGCGCTGTAGCTTCGGCTCGATGATCTGGAGAGAGGGTATGATTTCTCCCAGCCGCTTGGCCGAGTCCAGTTCGCCGAAATGTCGGACGTCACGCTCCCGGTCAGGCGCAAGCGACCCAAGAAAGACGGTCGGAATCCCAGCCGGGACACGAGCACTGATGGCAGCATGCCCGAACTGAGTGCGCACTGCTACGGAATCCCACTGCTTCTCGCCGGTGCGATATCGAAGGATCAGGCGCGCCGCCTCCGACCCCACGAACTCTGGGTTGGCGAAGCCCTTCGCAATTGATTCCTCGACACTTGGGAACTGATCTCGCGACGTCGCTGCGTCGACCAGATGGAACTCCGTCGAGCGAACGATACCGACCGCATCGCAACTGGTTGCGTCGATTGCGCAATCGCTGCGTCCTTGGAAGAGAAGCCAACTTGCCATCTGTTCGATGGCTCGCAGTGGCTCCTCGACTCCCCGCAGCTTGTGGATTTCGGCCCATAGATCCGGTTTGTTTGCCAAGCAGTGCAGATGTATGGCCTCCAGAAGCGCCGTCTTTCCGACGTTGTTTTTGCCGGCAATCAGGTTGACGGGATGCAGATCGTCGAGCCTGAGAGCGCGGAAGCAACGGAAGTTTCGGATTGCGAACGAACTGAGCATGCGTGCACCCTGCTCGGAAGAGTCGACCAAGAAGTTCGCGAAACGTGCCCCCCGCCATCTGCCAGACAGTAGTCACAGAGCGTACTGCGGCACGTGTCACGAGCGCAGCAGCCGGCACTGCCCGAGTCGCCGCCCACGTCTATTCTCCCAATTCAAGATTGGCATGACAAGTGCACATTACAACGTCCACCCCTCCCGATACTCGCGCTGCAAGTATTCTTCCGCCTTCGGGCAGTTGGGGAACTTGAGGTTGACCGGGTCCCATTCGAGCTTGGTGCCGACGCGGTAGGCCAGGTTGCCCAGGAGGACGGCCTCGGTAACGGCGCCGGAGTAGTCGAAATTGCAGGTGGTGGGGCTGCCGGTCTTACAGGCTTGGATCCACTCCTGGTGATGGCCTACGGAATCGGGGATGGTCGGTTCCGGGGGTTTGAAGTCGGCGAATTTTTCCTCCGGCAACAGGGCGTGCTGGGGATAGTTGGCCAACAGCATGCCGTCGTCGCCCACGAACACACCCCACGCCCAGCGGGCCTCGCGCTTGGGAAGCTCGTCGTAGATCGCCGGGCCCTCGGGGCCGTGGCTCCAGGTGACCGTGACCGGGGGCATCTCCTCCCGGGCGGCGAATTCGTAGCGGACGTGCAGTTGCTTGGGCGTGCTCTCCGGGTGGACCGGCGATCCCGTGCCCTCGATCGTCGTGGGATGCCGCAGCTTGAGTGCCCAGAAGGCCAGGTCGAGGTAGTGGCAGCCCATGTTGCCGTATGCCCCGCCGCCGAAGTCCCACCAGTAGTGCCAGTCGTGTGGCACGTAGCAGGGATGGTAGGGGCGGTAGGGGGCCGGGCCGAGCCACAAGTCCCAGTTGAGCCCTTCGGGGACCGGCGGGGTTTCCGCGGGGCGGTCGCCGGCGGAGCCTCCGCCACGGAGCCAGATGTGGCAGCGGCGCACCGGCCCGATCGCCCCCGCCCGGATCAACTCCACCACGCGGCGGAAATTGGCCGAGGCGTGGATCTGCGTGCCCATCTGCGTGGCGACCTTCATCTCGGCCGCCACCTGGGCCGCCACCCGGGCCTCGTGAATCGAGTGCGAGAGCGGCTTTTCGCAGTAGGCGTGCTTGCCCATGCGCATGGCCGTCACGCTGGCCGGGGCGTGGACGTGGTTGGGCGTGCTGACGACCACGGCGTCGATCTGGTTCTCCATTTCATCGAGCAACCGGCGATAGTCGTGGTACTTCTTGGCCTTGGGAAACTTCTCGAACGATCCGCCGGCGCGGCGCTCGTCGACGTCGCAGAGGGCGACGATGTTCTCGGTGGCCGCCACGGCGCCCAAGTTGGCCGCCCCGCGTCCGCCGCAGGCGATCACGGCAACGTCGAGCTTCTCGTTGGGCGATTGGCCCTTGGCCCACACTCTCCCGCCGGAGAGCAGGGCCCCTGCTCCGGCCACGCTCGCGCCGAGCAACAGCTCGCGACGATTCATTCGGTTCGCCATAGTATGGTTCTCCGGAGACGAGGAATTTGTTTTGTGGTTGTGGCGGCGATAGCGGCGTGGATGGGTCACGGCACGCTCGAAAACCCCACGGACCGCAGTCCGTGGGCGTTAGCCGTGTGGATATCCTCCTTCCTCCTTCCTCCTTCATCCTTCACAAACTCCACCCCTGACGGTACTCGCGTTGGATGAAGTTGTCGGCCGCGGGGCAGTTGGTGGCCTTGAGGTTCTCGGCGTCCCACTGGAGCTTGCTTTGGGCCCGATAGGAGACGTCGCCCAAGAGGGCCGTCTCCGTCAACGGGCCGGAGTAGCCGAAGTTACAGGTGGTGGGGCTACCCGTCTTGCAGGCATTGATCCACTCCTTGTGATGGCCGACGGACGCGGGAATCGTCGGCTCCGGCGCCTGGAAGCCGGAAAAGTCGGCCTCGGGCAAGAGCTGGTGCTTCGAATAGTCGGCCAGGAGCATCCCCTTCTCGCCGACGAACAACACGGCCGAGCCCCAGTTGGGCAGGTTCTTCTCCTGAATGATCGGCGGGACGTTGCCGGCGCCGTTTCGCCAGGTCATCGTGACCGGGGCCAGGTCGCCCCGGGCGGGGAATTCGTAGCGGACGGTCAACACCGGGGCGGCCGTTTCCGAGTGCGGCGCCACCGGCGCTTGGGCCTCGACGCTTGTGGGGTATTTTAGATCGAGCGCCCAGAAGGGGAGATCCATGTAGTGGCAGCCGAAATCGCCCA
>JBDRTC010001327.1:0-7592 GCA_043824335.1 Planctomycetota bacterium
CCCCCTTCGAGGTAGAGCACTGGCGTGGCCAACCCCGCCAGGCCTTCGTGTTGCCAGACCACCGCGCCCGTATTTCGCTGCAAAGCCAGACCAGTTCCGACATTCAGGATTACCAGATCCTCCCAAAGCAGCGGAGAACCGGCGTACCCGTAGCCGACCGATGTCTCCCATATCTGTTGTGGCCCGTCGGGCAGCAGCGTCAGTTTCTCGTCGGAGATGCCGTTTCCATGAGGACCACGGAAGCGAGGCCAGTCGGCTGCAGGCAGGTGGCTTAAGAGCAATCCCAACATTGGCACGAATACGAAGAGGTTCAACCTGGCCGTCCGTCGCGTCACTGCAATCTCTGTCCTAACGAGCGCCAACAAATCCTAACCAGCCATCAACGATCCAGACAATAAACCACCCCATCGTTACCCATCACGATGATTTCGGCCAAACCATCCCCGTCGGTATCCGCAATCGCGGGGGTTGCCGGCACGGCAGGCAGCTCGCACTCCCACTGGATGGCTCCATCACCTTCGGCCGTCTCGCCCACAGCCACGACGCGGCGGTCGACGCCTACCAGAAACTCGTCGCGTCCATCGCCGTCGATGTCGGCCGTCACGGTGGAGGTGAAGTTCCCGGCCAATGGGACCTCCCAGCGAGTCTCGCCCGTAGCTCCATCGAAGCAGCGAAAGCGGTCGCCGTAGCCTGCCCCGCCGACTGCCAGTCGGCCATCGCCGCTGACGTCTCCGATCCCATCACGCTGGTAAGTGCTGGTCGGATGGCTCCAAACGGCCTTTGGCTCCGGCGTCATCACGCCCAAGACGTAGCTGCTGTCGAATAGCAGTTCCGGCTCCCCGCCCGGCACGAGATCGGCAACGGCGGGCCGGCCGTAGTAGGCCACGACGCCCGGGAAGAACCCGCTCATGGAACGGCTGCGGAGCAGGTCGCCCGTGGCGCCGTCGGCCATCCAGTAGTTGATGGGATACTCAAAGAACATTTCCTCGCGGCCATCACCGGTCAGATCGAAGAAAGCCATCTCGAAGCCGCCGTAGCTCCAGGCTTGGCCCGTCGGTTTCCCCTCCTCGTTCCACACGGCAGCCGAGTCGTGATGCCACAGAATGTCTCCGGTCGAACCGGACAAGGCATAGCTCTCATCGCTGTGCATGATGGTGCGCATGACGCTGACCACGACATCGTATCGTTCGGGGTCGGTCAACCGGGCCACGAACAGATGACGCAGCCCACCGAGGCGATACACTTCCCGCCGCCCGTGGAAGTGGCGGAAGGACCGGCTCCACAGAACCGAGCCGTCATGCCTCAGGGCCACAACGCTGGCCCGGCCTTCCCCATCGGGTCGGGCCAAGACCACTTCTTTCGTCCCGTCGCCATCCAGATCGGCGGCCAACATGCCATCCTCCGGCCCTTCTCCCCGCCCGGCCACGCGCCAGAGCAGGTGAGGTTTCTCGTTCTCGTCCCGGGGAGGTTCCACAGCGACGACGAAGTCGCCGGGCGCGGTCGCGACGATGGACGGCCGGCCGTCGCCTCGCAAGTCTGGGGCAATGACGGGCCATTTCCCGGTGACGTTCCGGGCAAACGACTGCGTTTGCACGTCCACGCCGTGCCCCTTGAACTCGGCCGAGGCAACGTCCGGACTGACCCATGACAACAAGGCTTCGTGCTGCCCATCCTGGTTGACATCGGAGACTGCTTCCACCGCCAGGCGAATTCCCGGTGAGGCTTCCATCGTCCATAGGTCCTGCCACCCCTCGCCGTGGACGTCCAGGCCATGCCACGTTTCCACGAACTCAAACGGCCGTCCCGTCGGTGCACGAGTGCCGTAGACGAACCCTTGCCGGTCGTCGCCATCGAAGTCGCCCCAGGCGATCCGCTGGGCTCCGCCGCCCGTTTTGAATGTCGCGAGCCGCGGGGGCGGGCGATGGAGGGGAATCCTGGGGATGAAGCCGCATTCCGTCGACCAACGTGAGACCGCCTGGCCCTCGCGCAGATTGTAGATGCAAAGCGGCATGTATCCGAACATGCACAGACCAGTTGTCCTTTGGCAGATGATCTCGACCAAGCCATCGCCGTCCAGGTCCACCGCCTCCAGCACGTAGGTCGCTGGCAGATCCAGTTCCGGTTCCCCGGTCAGGGCGTCGAAGGCAACCACGTGCCACTCTTGATCGGTGGTGTCGTTGTAGAGGTTGAAGAGGATTTCGATCCGACCGTCCCGGTCGATGTCGGTGAGCGTGGTAAGCGGACACTGCACCGCGCGGCGGTGGCGAGAGATGTCCAGTTCGATGTCCCGCCGCCAGTTCGTCTTGATCTCGCCCTCCACAACATCGAGCGATTCGATGGCCAGTTGGAAGTTGCCGATGTTGACGATTTCCAGCCCCGGCTCGTCGTCCAAGTTGATCGCGCCCAGGAAGCCACGACTGCGGTGGGGGTAGTGAATATCTGCCAGCAGTTCGCCCGTCTGTCCGCTGTGGACCGTGAGATAGTAATAGCTGCCGGTGACGACCTCCAATCGGTTATCCGCGTTGACATCGGCCGCGACCACCTGCGGCCGGTGGAAAGTCTTGTAGGTCACGGCCGTTTCCCACACCATCTCGGGCTGGTCCGGTCCGTTGCGAAAAACCTCCAACCGCACCCGTCCGTTGAGGCCCTGGCCGTGCCAACTCACGCGCTGCGGGAACTTTTCGTCGGGGAGCCAGTTGGCCCAGCGCACCGCGTCGCTATCCCGCATCTCCAACACGGATCCGTCGTGATATACAAACTTCCGCGGCACGAGGCCCCAGGCCTCGGCCGTCTGGGCCAGGTAGTCGGGATTCCTTTCGGAGTCAACCGTGGCCCTGCTCTCCCCACCGCGCGCGACTTGGAGATACCCGCGATAGGCGGCCAACGGAAAGGACCAGGCTACCTCTGGGGCCGTGGGCATCGCTCCCTTCAAAGCCGACCGCCCGGTCAGGGCCGGATCGCAAAACGGCATCGGCCAGTCATTCGTGGCGGCGAGAGTGGCAGGAATGGCTGGGGCCAGGAGCACGAAGAAGGATATGGAAGAACGGAGGAAAAGTCTGATCATAGCGGTTGTTGAAGCCTCCTACGCGAACGGACCTTTTGCCAGTGGTTTACGGAATACGTATCCGTCCGGAATACCGATTCCGGACTTTGCTCACGAATTATGGCCGCGTTGGATTCGATATGCAAATTCGGCGGTTGCTTTGAGCGACTTGGAGCGGCGACGTGTCGGGATTCAGCCCGCCATCGAAAGTCACGGCCGAACCGCGGCATGCCGACACGCCACCAGAGAAAGAGTCTAGCGAGAAACCTCGACCCTCTGACGACTTGATGAGATTCGCCGCGGTCATCGGACGTTGCTGAAGCGTAAGCGACTCAACGGACGGCGTGCCGGTCTCCCTTTGGCCGGCCTTGATTGTTCGCTATGCAGACATCAATGGATGGTGCTGAAATTGCGCGGCGGGCCGTACCAAGACTCGATTCGGCTCGGCGGCCGCCCAAGGGCCAAGGGGACGTAGCGGTCGTCGCTCGCCTTCGGCACGCTCTGAAGTCGCGACTCGTGGCAGCCGACGCATCCGGCCGTTTCGCCCGGCTGCACGGTGGTGCCGCTGCGCATCGAGTGGATCATCATGTCGTTCTCGTCGAGCAATTGGAAGTAGACGAACCGGCCGGCCGGTACGCTGAAATAGGCCGAACCGTCGGCCTCGATCGGCACCTTGCCGACGATACGTTTGTGGTTGTAGTGGTTCCAATTGACGGCCACGGGATGATGGCTGTCGAACTCGTTGCCCACGCGATCCACCTTGTCCCAGTGGGCCATGTACTGGGCGATATCGGCCGGCCAGGATTTCAGGATCGGCTCAGTACCGTCGAGGTCTCGCTGTCGATCGACGACGACCATGGCTCCGAGCGGCAGGTTGTGAACCGTCGTGTAGATGCAGACGAACTTCTCCGTGCTGGGGATAATCCGCGCGTCGATGACAGAGCTCGGCTGCCATGCGTAGCCGCCATAGTAGAGGCACTGATTCGTGCCGTCGGCGTTCATCGTCCACAGGCCGTAGGCCGACGCGTAGTGCTTGTCGACGTATTCCCAACGCGTGTAGAGAATCCGCCCGTCGGGCATCAGGCTTCCGTGGCCCTCGAATTGAGTATTGTGACCCAACTGACGGATGTTCGACCCATCTGCGTTCATTTCAAACAGATTGGCCATCAAATGCCGCTGGCACGGAATGTACTTCGGCTCTCGGGTGAACTGAAAACGATCTTGCCGTCGGGCATGTAGATCGGTTGGATGTCGGAGATCCGGCTGCCCGTGGTCAGTTGCTTCAGACCGGTCCCGTCGACGTTTACCTCGTACAGATGATAATCGTCGTCGATGTTGTGACGCATCGAGAAGACGATCTTGTCGGCGTCGAAATGGACCTCCGGATCGCGGGCGATGCCCCAGGGGACGTCGATGATCGTGCCGACACTGCCGCCTCGCGAGAAATCAATCGTTTTCATCGCCCCGCCGCCACGGAAGTATTGGGTGTTGATCTCGCTGGCCTGATACATCGTGGCTTTGGGTGCCGTGTTCGTTGTGGTATTGCGGCCGCGCAACGAACAGGATCGGTTGGCCGCTGACCAACGGATTGGCAATCAGCGCTTCCCGCCGCAGCGACTCCAGATCCGCGCGCAGGCTTTCCGCATTCTCCGGCGTTGCCTTCGTGGCGCGCTCGATAACGTCGGTCATGGGCGTAGCTTCTGGGTTGGAGTGGACGCCCACGATTATAGCGGCCGACTGACGCAGCCGCCTCAGCCGGCCCCACGTCGGAGGGAGGTCGAAGTGTCGTCGAGCCGCGCCTCGCAAACGGTTGGGAATATCGGACGAACTGGCCCCCCGCCCGGGAGGGGGCAACGTTACACGCGTCCCGGCTTGCTGGCGAGGGACGTTTGCCTGGACTCGTGACGCGCCCGAGGAATCGCTGGTTTCTCGGGACACGGGGTACCCGCATGTTCAGGCGCGTCTGGCGTTTCTGGGCCGGCGTGTAAGTTTGCGATATCATCATATCCACTTCACCGTGGCGCGTGGGTCTCGTACCTCGACACACCCTACAAGAACTCCCGGAACCACGAACCTATTGAGAAGCCCAACCATGCTTGCCAAAATCTGCGCAATCGTGCTGTCTGCCATTCTGCTGCCCGCCTCATCCACCCTCGCTCCACGCGCCGAGGGGACCGACGACTGGCCCTGTTTTCGCGGGCCGACGGGCATGGGGATCGTCGAGGACGATCCCCGCCTGCCCGACCGGTGGAGCAAGACGGAGAACGTCCGCTGGGTGACTGAAGTGCCGGGCTGGGGCTGGTCCTCTCCGATCGTCTCCGGCGACAAGGTGTTTCTCACCACGGTGGTCAGCGAGAAGGAGTACGAGAAGCCGGAGAAGGGGCTTTACAACGGAATGGGCCGGGCCGTACAACACCTCGCCGATCGTCTACGGCGACTACTATTACACGCTGCTGGATCAACTGGCAATTAGAACTGTCTTGAGGGACCGCGATGTTTGAACCAAAGGCCGTGGGATTCGTGGCATTGCTGTTCGTGGTGGCGTCTGGTTGCTCCAGCCGGAATCCAACGACGCATCCGGTTCATGGAGAGGTTCGTTTCCCGGACGGCACGCCGCTCACCAAGGGGAGCGTGGAATTCGAGCTCCTGGATCAGGAAATGCCCATCACGGCGACGGGCGAGATCTCGAAGGACGGTACGTTTGTACTGGGAACGTTTGAACTGGACGATGGCGCCGTTGCGGGCCGTCATCGCGCCGTGGTCATCGCGGATCACGAGATTGGAACCGGAGTGGAACGGCCGGGAAAGCTGCCGCCGCCCATGCTGCACCCCCGTTTTCGGGATTTCAAGACATCCGGCTTGGAGTTCACGGTGGAACCTGGCGAGAACAAGATCATCATTGAGGTTGATTACGCCGCCCGCACGCGCCGATGAGCCTCGCGCGCGACAAGACGGCACGCTTCGTCCCGATTCCCATCTCAACGCGGAAAGGGTGTAGCGCAGCAGGCCGACTTAGAACGGAGGGACGACTTCGTTGTCGTTGCGCGCGGTCAGACGTCCCAGCGTGTCCGTGCTGATCCGCACGCTCACCCCACGCACGCTGCCGTCCCCCAGCACAAAGTTGACAACCCCCGGATGAGAGCTGCCGAAGTTGACTTGAAAACGATCCGTGGGGAACCTGGCGAGCGG
The DNA here is from genome assembly GCA_043824335.1 of Planctomycetota bacterium. Classification (GTDB taxonomy): domain Bacteria; phylum Planctomycetota; class Planctomycetia; order Pirellulales; family Thermoguttaceae; genus JBDRTC01. Next base: position 6,233 of record JBDRTC010001327.1, read on the forward strand.
ATAGCCGGGGCCACCGCACCGCGAGAAGTTTCCGGGATGGTCGCCGTTGTAGACCGCCCCGTCTTCTGGCGCGATTCCATAGCGAGATGGGCGGACATGTTTCTCGCCCACCAGAATCGTGTTGCTCGTGCCGTCCACGAGACTCTTGAAACCGGTGCGGCTCGTCCAGGTAAGAAGCTTGGCTCCAGGCGGTGCGTAGCTTCCGGCGGGTATGGTCGGCGGATCGGTCGTGGCATCGCCCATGATCATCGCACCGTTGGAGAAGATCCAATTCCAAACACCGGAGGGACCATATCCCGCCGAGGACGCATAGTCGCCCACCGTTCCGGGAACGTGGCCGCCGGTCTCATAGGGCGAAAGAACGCTGTCTCCGGCCGTGCTGTGCACGCCGCCCTTGCGCCGCGACGGACAGTAATAGGTGGGGATCGGGGTGAGTCGCGCCTCATCGCTTTGGTAGTAGTATTTAAGCGTCGGATCCCAATTGTCAAACAGGTTGATCTGCTCGAGCTGCGGAAGTATCAGGAATGCCCAGCTGGAATAGTGGTCATAGTTGCGCGACGGCGGCAGTGCTCTGCGAATGTCGTGGAAATTGTGGATCGCGATGCCAATCTGCCTGAGATTATTCTGGCAATGCGCCCTGCGAGCTGCTTCTCTGGCTGCCTGGACGGCTGGAAGCAGCAGGGCAACAAGGATTCCGATGATAGCGATCACCACCAACAGCTCGACGAGCGTAAAACCGCGATGCGAGGAGCCTGGGGCTCTGGCTGGACTCCCGATTCGCTTCATGTGCTTTCCCCTCGCAGATGCCAGCTATTCCTAAGGATAAGGGAAAATGCACCTTTGGCAAGCTGCGCCGCATTCGTCCGGGCTCCAGGTGTAATTGGGTCGCGCTGCGCGAATAGCGACCATTTGCCAGTCTCGGTGGCGGGATCACCTCAGTCGCGAGCCATCGGGTTATGTGCATTGCCGGATCATGAAAGAAACAACCCGCTTCGCGGCTTATTCCTTTCATATAGGCCTAACCCGCCATTTTGCAGAAGTCCAGTTCAACATGGAACCCGAACCGTCATCGCACGGACACGGGAGTCCCTTGGAGAGACCCAAACGCGATCAGACGTCGCAGAGCTTGACTGCCTCCCACAGGGATTCGACCGGGTCCCGGGTTGGGATGAACTCCTGGGCAACGAAGGCCTGGAAGCTGGTTTCGGCGATGGCGCGCATGATGGGCGGGTAGTTGATCTCCTGGTTGTCGTCCAGCTCGTTGCGGCCCGGGACGCCGGCCGTGTGGTAGTGGCCGATGTAGTCCTGGTACTTTCGGATTCGGGTGATGATGTCGCCTTGCATGATCTGGACGTGGTAG
>JBDRTC010001328.1:0-7490 GCA_043824335.1 Planctomycetota bacterium
CTCGTCGACTACATGGGCTGGACATCTCGGATTCCTTTCCGAATGGTGGTTAGTGATTGTTTGTGAACAACCGCTAATTACTAACCACTTGTCCAGCCTGTGTTTATAGCAATTTCTCCGCCTTGCCGGTTAACGGCGTAGAGTGCCACCCACAATATCAATTGCAGTGAGGTACTAGTCGAACGTCTGCTCCGCGCCGGGGAAGGTGCCTTCGCGGACGTCGTCGCGATAGCGGGTGACGGCCTCGGTGATGACGGTCCCCAGATCGGCGTACGCCTTGGCATGCCGCGGCACGCGGCCGGTGCCCAGCCCGACCAGGTCGTGGAGCACGAGAATCTGCCCGTCGCAACCCACCCCGGCCCCGATGCCGATCGTGGGCACGCTCACGGCGGCGGTGACCTCTTTGGCCACGTCGCCCGGCACGTACTCCAGCAGGACCGAGAAGGCCCCGGCTTGCTCCGCTGCCTTGGCATCGTCTAACAGCCGATCCCGGTCGCGCTGGACACTATAGCCGCCGAGTTGATGGACGCTCTGCGGCCGGAGCCCAAAATGGGCCATCACCGGAATCCCGGCCGAGACCAGCGCGGCGGTCACCTCGACCTGCTCGGGCCCCTGTTCGAGCTTGACGGCCTGGCAGAGGGTCTCCTTGAGCACCCGGCCGGCGTTGGCGATCGCCTGGAGCTTGCCGAGGTGATAGCTCAGAAATGGCATGTCGACCACCACCAGAGCGTGCCGCACCGCCCGGCCCACCATCTCGGCGTGATAGATCATCTCGTCCAAGGTCACCGGCAAGGTGTTCCTCCGGCCCTGAACGACCATTCCCAGGCTGTCGCCGACCAAGATCCCTTCAATGCCGGCGGAATCGACCAGCTTGGCCATGGTGTGGTCGTAGGCGGTGAGCATGGTGATTTTTTGCCCGGCCGCCTTCATGGCCGCAAACTTCGGGACGGTGATTTGACGAGCTTCGGGGGCCATTGATCTATCCGCCGGGTTGCAGTCGCGCAAAAAACCAAACCAACGCCGGGTGGCATGCCCTCGCGAAGCGTGGGCATGTGCCCACCAGACATGGCGACACAAGCGACGCCATGCCACCCAGACACAGGGTTTTACAACAACACGTTAGTATAAGCTTCGCGATGCACAAACGAAAAGGGCCGGAGCCTGACCGTCGAGGGCCGTTGAAGGTCTCCAGTCTCCCGTTTTTCTCTGGTTTGACCACGGGCCGGACGCCAAGTAAACTGTGCTCTCATCGTGGGATGCGTTTCGACCGGCGTCTTTTTCCGAGGACAACCGCATGGCTCGAATGGTTCGTCGCGAGTTCCTCAAAAAGGCCGCCCCGGCCGCGCTGGGGCTGGCGGCTTCCGTGGGCTTGGCAGGCGCCGCTATCGCACGAGCGGGAGAAACCCCAAAAGGGGACGGTGCCGGCCGCCGAGTCAAGATCGGGCAAATCGGGACCGCGCACGCCCACGCTGCCGGCAAGATGAGCACCTTGAGGAAGCTCGCCGAGGAGTTCGACGTGGTGGGTGTGGTGGAGCCGGATCCGGAACGTCGCCGGACGATGGAGAATAACCCGGTCTACCGAGGCCTCGAGTGGATGACCGAAGAGCAACTCCTCGGCGCCCGGGGGCTTCAGGCCGTGGCGGTGGAGACGGCGGTGGGCGATCTGGTCCCTACGGCCGCCCGATGCGTCGCCGCGGGGATGCACCTGCACCTGGACAAGCCGGCGGGCGAGTCGCTCCACGCGTTTAAGACCGTCTTGGACGAGGCCACGCGCCGCAAGCTCACGGTGCAGATGGGCTACATGTTTCGCCACAATCCGGCCTTCGAGTTCTGCTTTCGTGCGATTCGTGAGGGCTGGCTCGGCCAGGTCTTCGAGCTTCACGGGGTGATCAGCAAAATGATCGACCCGGCAAAGCGACTCGAACTTGCGAACTTCGCAGGCGGGACGATGTTCGAGCTGGGCTGCCATTTGATCGACGCCATGGTCGCCGCGCTGGGGAAACCCGATCGGGTCACGCCCTACGTCCGCCACACTCGCCCCGACCAGGACCCCCTGGCCGACAACATGCTGGCCGTGTTCGAATACCCCAAGGCCACGGCCACGATTCGCAGCGCCGTGGTCGAGGTTGAAGGCTTTCGGCGCCGGCAGTTCGTCGTTTGCGGCGACCGCGGCACGGTCGACGTCCGTCCGCTCGAGCCGCCCAAGCTGCTTCTGGCGCTGACCGAGCCGCGCGGCCGGTTCAAGCGAGGGTATCAGGAGGTGGAGCTTCCGGCGATGCCCGGCCGCTACGACGACCAGCTTGTCGATCTGGCCCGCATCGTCCGCGGGGAAAAGGAAACCGACTATCCGCCTTCCCATGATTTGGCCGTCCACGAGGCGATTCTGCTCGCCGGCGGACTGCCGCTGAACTGAGGTGATGGGGGCCATGTTCAGACTACTTGGGAGACGTCCGTTGAAGCAGGAGTGGCTGTTTGTCTGTGCCGCGAGCATTCCGTCGCTGCTGCTGGGCATCTCGGTCGCGATCAGCAGCGGAGGGGAGAAGCCGGACGGAGGCGAAGTCAAGAAGGTCCAGCAGGGGCTGGGCTACTGGGAGAAAGCCGATTCCAACGCAGACTACCGGAAACGCCTGTCGCGGATCAGGCCCCGTGACCCGGAAGCATCCCTCAAGTCGTTCCACATCCTGCCCGGACTGGAGATTGAGCACGTCGCCTGTGAGCCGATGGTGGCCGATGTGGTCGACATGTGCTTTGACGAGAACGGCCGGATGTACGTCTGCGAGTTGATGTCCTACGCCGAGAATCCGCCGCGAGACCGAGGACGGGTCTTGCGCCTCGAAGACGCCGACAATGACGGCACGATTGACAAGCGCACAGTTTTCGCCGACGAGCTTTCTTGGCCTACCTCGGCCCTGCCTTTCGACGGCGGGATCTTTCTCACCTGCGCTCCCGACGTCTTCTACCTCAAGGACATCGACGGCGACGGCAAGGCCGACCTGCGCGAAGTCATCATCTCGGGTTTCTTGACCACCAACACAGCCACGCTTCCCAACAGTCTCCGTTGGGGACTGGATGACCGGATCCACGGCATGAGCAGCAGTGCCGGTGGAGCGATCAGGTCGGTGAAGTGGAACCAGAGTGACCCGGGCCACGACGCCGATCCTGTCGAGATCCGCGGACGTGACTTCAGCCTCCATCCCCGTACGGGCGAGTTGCGGCTGGAAAGCGGCGGCTCTCAGCACGGAATGACGTATGACCGATGGGGTCGCAAATTCGAGTGCAGCAACAGTGCCCCTATCGAAATGGTGATGTGCGACAACCGCTATATCGCCAGAAATCCCTATCTGGCGGTTCCCTCGGCCCGCATCGGCATCTGGAAAACGGGCTCGAAAGCGTATCGTACCAGCCCGGCCGAGCCCTGGCGCCTGCTACGTACCGAGATGCGTCAAAAGGGCACGTTTGCCGGCAGCGGCCGGGACCCCGCCTCCGGCTACTTCACAGCGGCTTGCGGTGTGACGATCTATGAGGGTGACGCTCTTCGCCCGGCCCGAGCGGCTCTCGGTCCTGTTGGCCGCGATCGACGACGGGGTGATCAGCCCCAGCCAGCTCGACCCGGCGCGGATCCAATTTCTCCTTTCGCACCCGGAGGCGACGATCCGCCAGCAGGCTGCGCGGCTCTTGAGCGCCGTTGAGCTTGCCCCGCGCGAGCAGGTGGTCGAGTCCTGGCGCGACGTGCTCGAAATGCCCGGCGACACCGCCCGCGGCCAGGACGTGTTCAAGCGGGAGTGCTCCAAGTGCCACCTGCTGGAAGGCGTGGGCGTGGAGCTTGGGCTTCCCCTGGACACCATCGGCAACCGCGGCCCGGAGACGATCCTCATGAGCGTTCTCGACCCCAACCGCGAGGTCAACCCGTCGTACCTCAACTACATCGTGATCACCGACGAGGGCCTCTCGATCACCGGCATGATCACCTCTGAAACGGCGACCAGCATCACGCTCAAGCGGGCCGAAGGCGAGACCGACACCGTGCTTCGAGCCAACATCGACGAGCTCGAGAACACCGGCCAGTCGATCATGCCCGAGGGTCAGGAAAAATTGATGACCAAGGAAGAGATGGCCGACGTGATCGCGTACCTGATGTCGCTGGAGTAATCGGGCCGGGATCACGGCGGATACCGGCCGAAAAGTAGGGTGGGTCGACGAAGGAGACCCACGCGAGTGTCCCCAAACGAATCGATCACTGCCATGGCCACCAAGCTCAACTGCCCCTATTGCGGAGAAACGTTCCCCTACGACCGCTCGCTGGCGGGCCGGTCGGGGCTGTGCTCTCATTGCGAAAACCCGATCAAGGTGCCCTTGGTCGAGGAGCTTCCCGAGGAGTTGCAGGAGGAGCTGCGGCGGGAGGAGGCCAAGAGGCAACAGAAGCAGAAGCGAACCTATCACCGCAAGCAGGAGCGCTACCTGAAGGAGATCGAGAAAGAGGAGAAGCTGAAGCTAAAGCAGGAAGCCCGCGAGAAGCAGGCGGAGCTGGAGAAGAAGGTTGAATCTGCCCAGGAGCCCGTGGCCGAGGAGCTGGCCGTCAAGAAGAGGTACCGTGCGCTTCGGGCCGTCGCCGGGTGGAACAAGGCGGTTGCCGGGTTGGTGCTGCTGGGGTACGTGGCCAGCATCATGATGGGCGTGGGGACCGCGCTTCGGGGCGTGCTGCCGTGGTCCTGGCTCCTCAGCATGGCGCTCTTGCTCGCCGTCCCCGCGACTCTGACGGCCCTAACCGCGTGGGCGAGCGGCCAGTTGATCCTCGTCCTCCTCGACATGGCCGACGACGCCCGGATCACGCGCCTCTTGATGAAGAAGCAGGCCTACCGGAGGGAAGACTCTTAGCCCGCATTTCTCACCGGCCAAGGGAACCGGCGACACGATGTCCACACCAGCCCGAAGCGCAAGCGAGGGAAACGTCGAGCGCAGCCCTCGCTTGCGCTTCGGGCTAGTGTGGCTGGTGAAACGTGCGGGGTAGTTTTCGGGGCTTACTCCTTCGCAACCCGTCGGATCGCCTCCAAGAGCGCCTCGAACGCCGCCGGGTCGACCATCCGGTGGTTCTCCCCGACGACGACCAGATCGTCCTCCGCGAGGCCGCTCAGCCGCAGTAGCTCCCGGCTGCCCTCAATGGGAACCACTTCGTCGTGGGCCGAGTGGAGGATCGTGGTTCCCGGCTTCACCTTCCTCGCCGGTCCCCAGTTTCTCCAGGCCGGCGCGATGAGCACAAGAGGCACGTTGCCGGTCTCGAGGTTCATGGCCACGGCGCCGCCCCGTGAGGAGCCGATAACCACGTCCGGGTGGCCCCGGTCAAAGGCCTCCTGGGCGATGCGGATCGACTCGGCGAAGTCGTGGTTCGGGAGCGCGGGATGGATGACGTCGTACCCGCTCTGGCGAAGAAACGTCGGCCGGATGCCGTTCGGATCGGAACCGAAACCGTGCAGGAACAGGAGCTTCATGCTGGCACGTCCGGATCAGCAGGACAATCGGCGGTGAGGCGAAGCTAATGGTCCGTCAATCCCGGCTTCGACGTTTAGCCGCCGACGGCACGTCGGCGACTACCGAGACGCGCCGCTAATCCCACCACCACTGGCCCTTGGCCAGTTCGAGCGTGGTCTCCTCGCGGAGTTCGGCGACCTTGCCCTGCTCGTCTGGAAGAAGACTTTCAGGCTTCAAGGCCATGGCGGGCTCGATCTGCACGCCGCCGCCGATGGGCGTCATCAGCCGGCGACCCTTCCAGACGGCGGCCACGGTCGACTCCACCTGCTTCGGAGCGGCGTAGGTCCGCACGGCGAGCCCCGCTTCGCTGCCGAACAGCTCCATCGCCCACCCGGCCTTGCCGTAGTAGTCTTGCTCTTGAATGTAGGCGGCGGCGACCACCAGATCGATCAGGTTGCGCAGCTCGGCGTAGACCGGCGAGTAGGCGGCCAGCTCGGCGTACTTCTTGGTGAAGCTGGTGGTGAACATCTGGCTGGGGCCGCTGGAGCCGGAGACGACCCTCCGCTCTCCCCCGGCCGCGACCAGCTCGTCCTCGCCGACCAGTCGCACACCGTCGCCGACCAGCTCCATGCCCAGGCCGTCTTCGCTCCGGCGCACACAGTTATAGTCGGGCACGAAATACCAGCGGAACAGGGCGTTCCGCGAGACCGCCGCGGGATTGACCCGATCGACAAAGCTGACCATCCGCACCGGCGGTCGCTCCAGACCGATGCCGATCAGCTTCATCCGGTAGTCGGCCTCGACCAGCACCTGGGCGAAGTGGGTGTCGGCCGGGACACCGTTTACGGAAATCTCCTGCATGCCCAGGCTGGTCCTCAGGCCGTTGACGATGCGCGGCGTGTCGGCCGGCGTGGCGTAGGAGCCGGTGTGGAAGAGGAATCGCTGCATCTCGGCCAGGCCTTGCTGCGTCGGATCGATCGAGCAGCCGATCACCGGCGTGCCTTGCCCCTGGGGTGGAAACGCCCGCAAGGCAACCACCAGGTCCTGCAACTGCACCACGGGCCGACCGCTGGTCATGCCCACGACGCGCCCGGCCACGTCGGTGATCCAGCCTTCCGCCGGACCGGCCAGCACGACGTCGCCCGTCTCCGGATAGCAGAAGACGTAACGGACCCGCTGTAAACCGGCCAGGTAGCGCATGACGTCGTTCGGCACGCCGCCCTGGTCGCGGATCGCCTTTTCCAAAAGCGTGAGGGAGACCTTGCGCAGCTTGCTCGAGCGCGTCAGCTCCGGAGGCATCGACGCCTTGACCGCCGCGATGCGCTGGCGCGTCACCTGTCCGCCCGGATCGGCGACCGACTGCCTGCGCAACACGCCTTGGCCGTCAATCACCACACCGGCGGCGCCGGTGGTGTTTTGGTTGTTCTGTTGTCCAAGTGCCTCGCCTGCAAAGGGGCCGCTTGCCGCCGCCGCAATTGCCGCCAGCAAGAAGACCGTCCGGTAACCGAGTGTTGGCCAACGCATGAGCACCTTCTCCATATTCCACGAAGCCTGACCGGTACGCTCCCACCGCGTCGGCAAAGCGCCGAGGGTGGGAGCGTGGGATTGACTGGACTACCCATTGATCCAGCGGAACACCGCCGACAGGGCGGAGACGAACGCCATACTACTGATCTTAACTGGGCAAGCTGGGCAAAGCAAGAAATTGCCGCCAAATTGGCCGTTAATGCCGGCTGGGCGGCCTGAGGGGGGCGGCGGAATCGATCGGGATGTCGTCGTAAACCGTTTCCGGGAAACAACTAAGGCGTATCACCCGGCGGTTACTCGACTTTCCGCACCACGCCGACGACCACGCCGAGCACCCGGGCATTCTTGACGTAGATCGGCTTCATCGTGGAATTGGCCGGCTCCAGGCGGATCCGGTTTTTCTCCGGAAACCAGCGTTTGAGCGTCGCCTCGCTCTCGTCGGTCAAGGCCACGACGATCTGGCCCCGGCGCGCGGTTCGCTGCCGGCGGATGACGAC
>JBDRTC010001329.1:0-3730 GCA_043824335.1 Planctomycetota bacterium
GCCGGGGTCGACCAGCGGCAGGCCGAAGTTCGTGTGGTAGAGCAGCTCCAGCTCGCCCGGCTCGGCCGAAAGGTTGGTGACCGTGTCGGTGATGGCCATTCCCGGCTGCCCGACCGTGGTGGTGTAGGTGGAGGTCATTCGCAGCTTGTTGAAGAAGAGCCGCGTTTCGTCGACCACGCCGGTGACGGTGATCCGGCCCGAGTCGCCGTCGATGGTGACCTCGACCTTGTGTGCCGGGATGTTGGCAATCTTGCCGTGCAGCCCGAATCGGACGCGGCCGTGGTCGTCGAATTCGGGGGCCCCGTTGCTTTCCAGCCCGCAGCGGACCAAGAACTCGTCGAATCCGTCGAGCCACCCCAGGCCGCCCGCCTCCGATTGACGAACAAAGGCGGGATGGACCGGCCCCTTGACCGGCGACTGCCAGCCCAGCCGGAGTCCCCCCATTCGAGCACGCCAGAGGCCCATCCCCCGAGTGGGGATCACCGAGAAGCGGAAGGCGCCGTTGTCGACCTCGACCAAGTCGACCCCCTCGCGGAGTCCGCCGTGCAACCTCCGTTTGCTGACGGCGAAACCGGCGGCCGCCCCTTCGAGGTCGTGGGGCGAAATCTCGATTTCATCAACGTAGGCGTCCTGATCGACGTCGGTGAGGACCCAGGTTCTCGTGGCCATTTTGGTGGTCTCCTGCTTCGATTCGGCAGTCAGTTCCGTTTCACGTAATGTACGGCCGGCCGAAGAGTTCTTCCAGCGGGGCAGCCCCATCCTACAAAAGGAAAGGACTTGCGGAAATGGAGCCACAAGTCCCTGCGATAAATGAACTTAGGAAGTGCCGAAGGGGAGACTCGAACTCCCACGCGGTTAACCTTCACTAGGTCCTGAACCTAGAAATAGCCAACATCAAGCAACAGGGACCAGCACGCGAGTTATTGCGAAGTCCTTAAACGCCAAGGCATTTCGGCCATCGTGATTTCCTCGGCCCGATTCGTTCGACGGAAGCGTTGGAACACGAAACGCAGGCCAATTTCGATGCCCCATTTATTCCTGCAACGGGCTCAAATCTCCGACCACACCCCGGGGACGGGCACCGGGTAGCGGCCCTCTGCGTCGGGCTGGACGGGCGGCGGGGTGTCGTAGTCCATGGTGTCGATATCCGCATAGAACTGGAAGTTGGAGGCCATCGCTTCGTCCCAGGTGATCATCTTGCCGGAATGGACGGCCGCCCGGCCCATGAGGTCCGCCACGTTCGAGTACGCCGCGCGCTTGGTTTCGTTCTGCGGCTTGTCGTTGCGGATGCTGTCCAAGAGCACGTTCCACTCGACGTCCCAGGGATTGATCTCCTCTTGAGGCGTCTCCACGGCGATATTGTCCTTCTCGATTCGTTGATCCTTGTAGATATGCGTGGTTTCCCCCCGGGACAGTCCGCTGTTAAACATGGCGGCGCACTTGGTGCCGTGGATGTAGGTGGCGAATTCGCGGTGGCAGTGTCCGCCCAGCCAGCGGACGACGTCGTAGGCCTTGGTTCCGTCGGCGAAAGTCCACTCGATGGAGAACGAATCGAGGCCCTGGCCGTGATCGGCGCTCTTTGCGGCGCGGCCGCCGATGCCGTGGGCCGTGACCGGCCACTCGCCCTTGATCCAGCAGATTTCGTCGATCTGGTGGACGTTCATCTCGGCGAACAGGCCGCCCGAGACCCAGAAGAAACGAACGAAGTTGCGAATCTGCCAGAGCAATTCGTCGTATTCCGGCGGCTTCGGGCCCATGATCCCGACGGGGTGTACCCGGTAAGCCCGGATGAGTTGGATATCGCCCAGCACGCCGTCGCGGACCTGCTCGATCAGCTTCTGGCGGTTCACGCTGTGGCGCCATTGCAGTCCGGCGGCGATTTTGAGGTTCTTCTTCTCGGCCTCCTCTCCCGCCTTGATCAGCCGTCGCAAGCCCGGCACGTCGGGCGCGAACGATTTTTCCATGAAGACGTTCACGCCCTTCTGGACGGCGTATTCGAGCTGGGTGGGGCGGAAGGCGGCGAAGTTGGTCAGCATGGCGACGTCGCCCGGGCCGAGGCAATCGATGGCCTTCTTGTACGCGTCGAACCCGATGAACTGCCGGTCCTTCGGGACGTCGATCCGATCCCCGAACTTCTCGCTGAGGATCTTGTGCGACGCGGTCAGCCGGCTTTCGACGACGTCGGCCATGGCGACCAGCTTGACCGGTCCGTTGGCGGAGTTCATTGCGTTGCCCACCGCCCCGGAGCCGCGGTTGCCGCTGCCAACGAGCGCCAGGCGGATCGTATTGTCCTCGGCCGCGTGGACCGGCGGAACGGCCACGCCGGCCAGGGCGGAAGCGGCGACCACGGTTCCGCCGGCCTTCAGTACGTCGCGTCGGGTACAACCTCGCGACTGCCGCAATTCGCCGGGTGCGTCTTTTTTCATCATCGAGTTCTCCTTGCGTCGGGTTGTCTAGCAGCAACGTGAACGTCCCGGGCCGTGTTGGGGAACGATGCTCTGCTGTCGCGTGAAGGAGCAGACGTTCAAGCGGGCTCGCCACGCGTCCGTCCGCGGGACCTGTAGTCTGTCGTTTATGGTAGTCTCCGACAGTGCTCGCTGCAACCTTCGCCTCGCACCTGCAGGGTCTAACTCGCCTTTTCAACGGGCGGCTAATGCTTTTCGATGCGGCTCGCTCGCCCGCTCGACCTGCTCCGGCGACTCGTGCGGCAGGTACATCGCCCGCATCACCATCTGGTAGCGCCGGCCCACTTCGTAGTCGGGGATGAGGTGCTGAAAATCCCACGCCGGATTGCCTGATCCGCCACCCGAGGGCGACTGGCTCATGCGGATCTGGTCCGTCGGACGGAAGATGAACACCAGCGCCATCCCATGGCTCGCGCCGTAATACCACGGCTCGGCGTAGCGATACTGCGAGCGATCTCATGACGGTGGTCTCCTCAGGGCAGGTGGCATCGTTGTCCGGATCGGCTTTCCCCCTATCAGAGTACACGAACCGGCCAACCGAGAGAAGTCCCACGCGTCGGGTCTGGCAGGTTTCTCGGGCGACATGCGCGGAGGATTTGCGTCGCCCCCCGGTTTTGACTATTCTGGTACGGAGCTACCCAAAACGAGATAGGAGTAACCATCATGGCCAAGATTGGCGGGCTTGGTCTCACCAGTCTCCAAACCACACAGAACCCCGTATTTTCTTGGGTTTTGGCCACTTCGGCCACTTCAGTCGAAACCCCCGAAAACCGTCGCAAAACGGGGCTAGCGGGTGTCAGTGACACCAGCTGTTCTCAGTTCAGGAAAGCGTTGGAGATTGCCATTGCCGGCCATTTCCTGATCGGCTCCGAAAGAGCGGAGAAGCCCGCTCACGGTTTCGTCCGTTTCGGCAGCACTCGGAGATTCTACCTCGCGCGTTGTCGGGTCAGCTGCCCTTGGGAGCGGCACCACTCCGGTTCGCCAGCGCCTTGACCCGTTCCTGTACGACTTGCCCTGGCTTGAAGGTGACCACGCATTTCTCCGGCACAAGAATCTTCTCGCCCGTTCTGGGGTTGCGGGCTTTGCGTGGCGCCCGTCGTCTAACCGCGAAGACGCCGAAATTGCGAAGCTCGACCCGCTCCTCCGCGACCAGGGTATCCAGAATGGCGTCAAAGACCTTCTGGACGATCTCCTTGGTTTCCAGTTGGGTCAAGCCAAGGTCTTCAGCAATGGAGCGGACGATCTCTTTTTTGGTCACGGCTGGA
>JBDRTC010001330.1:0-2286 GCA_043824335.1 Planctomycetota bacterium
GGTCGCGTTCGTCAAGCGCTACAACGAGGAGTGGCTGATCGAAAAAATGGGATTCCGCAGTCCGACTCAGGCGCGCCGCGAGTACGCCCTAGCCGAGGCCGCGTAGTGCAAACTTGTGTCCAAAGAACCGGGTGCGGTACAACTGGTGGCCATAGGCATGCGGGCCCTGGACGCAGCAAAGGCCTGCGGCGTTGCCTACAGCTCCATCTCCAACTGGCGCAGATCCGAAGGCCGGGTGGCAGAGACCAAAACACCGAAGCGTCCGCGGAGCGACTCCGAGAGAAAGAAGCTCATCGCAAAGTTCGAACGGCTCGCGTCAGAAGGCTTGTCAGGAGCCGAAGCGGCCAGAGTCTGCAACGTCGCCATTACAACCATCACATACTGGCTCAAAGACGCGGGCAAGCCGACAAGTGTCGAGGCCTACCGGCGCAAGTGGAAAAAGGCGGTCATCGCCAAATTCGAAAAACTGGTGGCGGGCGGGATGGCAGAAACCGCTGCGGCCAAGGAGTGCGGTGTTCACCGAGTTACCATCAGGAAGTGGCTGGGGGCAGCCGGCAGATCCAGGTCAAAGAGGACCGGAAAAAAGCAAAGTCACTGAGGAGGGTCGGACTGTCCCGGCTGACTGTCCTGTGCCCAGCGACAATTACACCTCCCTGCCGCATTGCCTCAGTGATTTTGTTACCGGAGGCTGGCTGTTGCCTCAGCAAAATGTTACCCAAGTATGAACGTTGGCTGGGGGGCAACGATGAGACGCATGACAGCTTCCACACGCGATGAGTTGATCGAAGTGCTGCGCATCAGATACCTGCAAGCACAGAGGAAAGAGAAGACCCGCATACTCGATGAGTTCGTGGCGGTATCCGGGTATCATCGGAAACACGCGATCAGGAAGATAAACGGAGAGAAGATGGGCGGTGGCCCTAACCCCAGAGTCGGCAGACGGGTCTATGATGAGGCCGTCCGCGAGGCGCTGATTGTGCTGTGGGAGACCATGGATCGCATTTGCGGCAAGCGGCTCAAGGCTGCGATGCCGTTCCTTCTTGAATCGATGGAGCGCCATGGACACTTGAAAGTCGATGAAGAGCTTCGAAGGCGACTTCTGAAAATCAGCGCGGCCACCATCGACCGGCTTCTCGCACCAGCGCGGGAGAAAAGCAAAAAGAAGAGACGCCGAGGAGTAGCGAACACCAAGGCAGGTCGTTGCATTCCCATTCGTACCTCAGCGGACTGGAACGAACCAGAGCCTGGCTACTTCGAATGCGATTTCGTGGCCCATTGCGGGGGTTCGATGGCTGGGAGCTTCGTCCACTCTTTTGTCGTGACTGACATCGCATCCGGCTGGACAGACAGTGTCCCACTCGTCATCCGTGAGCAGTCCGTTATTGCTGAAGCACTGGACGTATTGCGTGCTCGGCTACCGGTTGAGATGCGTGGGTTCGACACAGACAACGACAGCGCATTCATCAACGAAACCGTACTTGGCTATTGCAAGAGCAATGGCATCGAGTTCACCAGATCGCGGCCACGGCGCAGCAATGACCAAGCGTGGATCGAGCAGAAAAACGGTTCCGTCGTGCGGCGGCTGGTTGGTTACGGTCGGCTTGAAGGCCTGATCGCTGCTCACCGACTCGCCCGTCTTTACAACGTCGCAATACCACACGTGAACTTCTTCCAGCCCTCGTTCAAGTTGCGGGAAAAGGCCCGAATGGGCTCCAAGGTGAAAAAACGCTATTTCAAGCCTGCGACACCATGCGACCGGCTACTCTTGAGCAACCACGTCAGCGCCGAGGCCAAACAGAGGTTGCGAGCACAGCGAGCTGAGCTTGACCCCTTGTTGCTATTGAGGACCATGCGCGACGTACAGGAAGAACTCGCAGGGACGGTTGTCCTGGCAAGCGGAGCCAATACCGCCAACCGAGCAGACAGTCTTGAGCAGTTCCTGGCAAGGCTTCCCGAGCAGTGGCGAAGCGGTGAAGTGCGACCAACACACCAGAGCAAGCCCAAACCTACGCGTACCTGGAGAACGAGATCCGATCCATTCGCCTCGGTTTGGCACGAGGTGCTCGGTCGGCTTGAGGCTGAACCGGATGCGACGGCGAAGAGCCTATTCGAGCGTCTACAGAGTGAGCATCCCGGTACCTTCCTTCCCGGACAACTACGAACTCTTCAGCGAAAGGTTAGACAGTGGAGGCATGAAGTCGCCAGGGAACTTCTCTGGCTCGAAGGGAAAGCCGACTCGGAGTCGGGATCAACAGCATCCTTGTCCGGCATAATGGAAGGGTCTCA
>JBDRTC010001331.1:0-4491 GCA_043824335.1 Planctomycetota bacterium
CGGATCTCAGGCTCAGCGCCGGTTCGTTTTTTCCATTAGGTGTACCGTTTTTTCTGACAGGATCGGTTAAGATATAGGGGTCGGGGTTGTCGAGGGAGTGAGAAGCCGGGTCGCGTATCGAATCTGGGCCGTCCTCTCCGAGAATCGTCGCCGCCGAGGGGAAAGAGAGGGGAAGCAGCAATGAAAAGGTCGCGCGGAGATCACCAAAGCGGTCTGTCCCGTCGCAAGTTCCTGGAGAACATGGGGCTCACGTGTGCGATGGGCAGCGGAGCGGGCCTGACCGTGCCCTCGCTCGTCTGGGGCCAGGAGGCTTCGGGGCCGATCGATTGTGGGCCGCCGCCAAAGGCCAAGAAGCAGCACCGCACCGGGGGCGAGTCGTTTGCCCCCTTGCCGCTGCCCGTCACGCCGTTGCGGCGGAGCGAGAAGAAGCGGCCGCCGGCCCCGCCAGCGTTGATCGGCAAGATGGGCATGGGGCCCGTCCGCTGGATCACCCGGGAGGGGAAGCGGACCATGTACCGCGACTGGATGACCGATCCGGCCGACGTCAACACCCTCCTCTCCTGGACCACCGAGAAGCTGGGCATCCAATACCGCTCGGTCGACGCCGACTTCACCCATTTCTCCTTCGATCCGCGCGAGTTGCCGGCGTTGCTCTTCGCCGGGCACAACACCTTCGAGATGACCGACGAGGTCCGCCAGCAACTCAACCGCTACGTGCTCGACGGCGGCACAATCCTCGCCGACGCCTGCTGCGGCTGGAACGACTTCGCCGACTCTTTCCGCCTGGAGATGGAAAAGACATTCCCCGGCCGGCCCTTGCGAAAAATGTCGCCGGAGGAGCCGGTCTTCTCGTCGTACTACAAGTTGGGCGCGTTCAATTACAAGAAGGGCGACGGAACCGAATACACCGACGACCCCTGCCTGGAAGGGATCGACTTCGGCTGTCGCACCGGGGTGATCTTTTCACCGTCGGACCTGACCTGCGGCTGGGACGGTCACGAGCACCCCCGCGGAACGCGGATCGTGATCGACCAGGCCCGGCAGATCGGGGCCAACCTGATCACCTACGTGCTGGGCAGTTACCAGTTGGGGCGTTTCCTGAGTTCGACGAAGGTCTACTTCGAGTCGGAGGCGCCCAGCCGCGACGATTTCGTCCTCGCCCAACTGATCCACGAGGGCGACTGGGACCCCGATCCTTCGGCGGTGCACAACCTCTTGAAGCACGCCCGCGACAACTCGACGCTCGAGGTGAAGTTCAAGCGGCAGAACGTCCATCTCAAGGACCCCGCGACGTCGACCTACCCGCTCCTCTACATGACCGGCCACCGGGAGTTCCACTGGAGCGAGGAGGAGGTGGGCCGTTTGAAGCGATACCTCACGGCGGGCGGGATGCTTGTGGCCGACGCCTGCTGCGGCCGGATGGCGTTCGACATGGCCTTCCGCAGCGAGATCGCCAAGGTGCTTCCGGAGCATCGTCTGGAGCGGTTGCCCGAGGACCACCCGCTCTACCACTGCCACAACGAGGTCCGCACGGTCGAGTACACGCCCCGCGTCCGGGAGGATTTCGGCCCGTTCGACAGCCCGGAGATGGAAGGAGTCACGCTTGACGGCCGCCTGGCGGTAGTCTACAGTAAGTTCGACCTTGGCAACGGCTGGGAACAATTTCCCCACGCCTACAGCCACGGCCTCAAAGACGAATCGGCTCTGGCGGTCGGCACGAACGTGATCGTCTACGCGATGACGCACTGATCGATTGCAGGGTGGGTCGAGGTACGAGACCCACGTTGTTTCGGTTTTGCTCGGCCCGCGTGGGTCTCGTACCTCGACCCACCCTGCGCGGCCAAGACAAGGATGACGTGAGGACCTATGCTCAAGCAGAAACGGCTGGAAGTAAGTGAAGTGGGCGACGTGACCGTGGTCCACTTTCGTGACCAACGAATCATCGAGGATCTGGCGATCCAGGAGACCGGCCAGGAGCTGATCGAGCTGGTCGGGGAGGGCCGCACGAAGCTCTTGCTGAACTTCTCGGCGGTCGGCTTCATGTCGAGCGCAGCCCTGGGCAAGCTGATCACGCTGAACAAGAAGGTGCAGGCCGCCGGCGGCGCGCTCAAGATGTGCAACATCCGCCCCGAGATCCGCGAGGTCTTCGTCATCACCCGGCTCGACCGCCTCTTCGACATCAAGGAGGACGAATCGGAAGCCCTGGCGGCATTCTGAGCCCACGGCCCATCTTCGTTCGTAGTGCCCCGATTCATCGGGGCTTCGCGGCTTGTTCCTCTTATATGGTCCGCCTAACCCGCCGGTTTGCAAGACTTTAGTGTGGACTCTTGCAGAATGGCGGGACAGGCCGTTCCGGGGGAATTTCGCCACCCATAATGGGAGGAAATCCGTCTGGCACCGCCCGGCGGCATCTGTTAGACTCCCGGCGCAATTTCGGGCGGACCTGTTCGGCGGTGCGGGCATTTCTTGTCTGGCCTCTTCTTCGCGCAAGGGAGTGTGTGATGAGCGGAAAGTGCGGGCTTCGGCTTTTCCTGACCGGCGTTGTCTTGACGAGCTGCCTCTCGGCGACGGTCGCCGCGGCCCCCTGGGACAAGCTGTTCAAGCTCAACCGCGTGGAAGCGAACCCCGACGAATCCTACCGGCTCACCAAGGAGAACGGGCCCTGGACGATCATGGCTTGCAGTTTCTCCGGCGACCGCGCCGAGGAGCAGGCCCGGGAGTTGGTCCTCGAATTGCGGAAGCGCTACAAGCTGCCGGCCTACACGTACAAGCAACGCTTCGACTTCGGCGAAGACACGTATGCCCGGGGCATTGATCGGTTTGGCCGGCCGGTGCGGGCACGACACGTACGGGGTTTGGAGGAGATGGAGGAAGTGGCGGTCATGGTCGGGGACTTTTCCTCGGTCGACGACAAGGAAGCCCAGGAGACGCTTCAAAAACTCAAGTACTCACGGCCGCAGTGTTTGGAGCTTGATGGAGACAGGCACACCTCGCGATCGCTGGCGGCATGGCGGACGATGCAAAAGCACGTCCTCGCCTCCGGAAACGCCAAGAAAGAGAAAGGGGCCATGGGCCACGCGATGATCACCACGAATCCGCTGCTGGGAAAAGACTTCTATGTTCCCGAAGGGCTCGACCCGTTGGTGCTTCAGGCAAACGAGGGGGTCGAGCACTGCCTGTTGGACTGTCCGGGCAAGTACACTGTGCAGGTGGCCACGTTCAGGGGACAAGCGATCATCGATCAGCGGGAGATCTCGGCCATCAAAAACGGTCGCAAGAAGATGAAGAGCGAGTTGGTCGAGGCCACCGAGAATGCGCACAAGCTGACCGAGGTGCTTCGAGAGAAGGGCCAGCAGGCGTACGAATTTCACGATCGGTATGCGAGCATCGTCACGGTAGGCAGCTTCGACTGGGTATCAAGACGTTTGCCCGACGGCCGCACCGAGATGAATCCCGCCGTTCAGGCCGTGATCGATCGCTGGGGCCCGAAACAAACGTCGCTCGGCGGCCAAACGGGCGGCCTGGCTCAGCAAGTGCTGGAGGGGATCCCACTCGACATGCAGCCCAGGCCGGTTCACATTCCCAAGCGGTCGGTCAGCCAGGGGAACAGCCGCGGCATCACGCGGTTGTTCTAGCAGCCGCCAAAGAGCATTGCACTGGCCGCGGGGGCCCATCGATGTCGTCGAAGCCGCTCTTGGTCCTGGGAACCGCCAATCGCAAGAAAGGCGAAGAGCTGGCCGGACTTTTTCGAGACGCGGGGTTCGATCTCCGCCTCCTGGCCGACTTCCCCGACGCGATCGAGGTGGCCGAAGTCGGTGCCACGTTCGCCGAGAACGCCGCGCTGAAGGCCACCGAGCAGGCCCGGCATCTTCGTCGCTGGGTGCTCGGTGAAGACAGTGGCCTTTCGGTCGACGCCCTGGACGGGGCGCCCGGCGTCTTCTCTGCCCGGTACTCGGGCCCCAACGCCACCGACGAGTCGAACAACCGGCGGTTACTCGATCAGTTGGGGGATACGCCGGCGGAAAAGCGGACGGCGTGCTACGTCTGTCACATGACGCTTTCCGACCCGTCGGGCGCGATCTGCGCCGAGAGCGAAGGATCTTGCCCGGGTCGCATTCTCTTCCGGCCGGAGGGCACCCACGGTTTCGGATACGATCCCTTATTCCAACCCATCGAGCACGATCACTCGTTTGGCCTGCTGGGCCCCGAGATTAAGGCATCTCTGAGCCATCGTGCCCGGGCCGCGCGGAAGATGATTCCCGCGATCCTCGAACTGCTCAATGCCGGCCAGTGGACGTGACGCGGCGAATCCCTTTACTTCTCCATGCGTCTCGTTTGAAATCAGGTCGTGGGTGCATTCCGCACTTTGTAAGGTCAGGTGGTCTGGGCGTAGGCGTTGGTGCCGGTTTGGCGGGCTTGGTGGCGGAGCCAGAAGGAGTCGAGGGGGGCGGAGTCACTGAGGTAGTCGGCTCGTAGTTGGAGAACGGCCTC
>JBDRTC010001332.1:0-3713 GCA_043824335.1 Planctomycetota bacterium
AGGCCGCCTTCTCTTGGGGGCTGTAAAACAACAAGTTGGGCATTCTTATTGGAGCAAAGGCGGCGTGCCGCGCTTGCTCCAATGATTCGCCCGTACAACCGGCAGTGGCGTAGGCACGGCGATTTCTCGGACAAACCCAACATGGCGACCGGGCTGAACGAATGAAAAAGCAAGGGCGCTCCGCTTCCTTGCTTTTTCATGTATGCCCAACTTGTTGTTTTACAGCCCCTTGGGGGGGCGCCGGCACCCTTCCCCGTGAAGTCGGCTCGCTCCCTCGGTCAGGGAAAAGAATTCGCCGAAAAAAAACACGCCCGCCGGGCTCTTGCAAACTGCAACGAATCCGCTATAAACGCCATCGAAGGGGGCCATGTCGGGTTAGAGGCTTGTCGCTTCGAAGGAGTCCGCAATGCAAACGATCAACGTGGCCCTCATCGGGCAAGGGTTTATGGGCCGCTCCCATTCGAACGCCTGGGGACAGGTCTCCAAGTTCTTCCAGCCGCCCGTCAAGCCGGTGATGCACACGGTCTTCGGCCAGCCGGCGGAGAACCCGCAAGCGTTTGCCGCGAACTGGGGCTGGCAGAACGCATCGAGCGATTGGGAGGCGCTGGTCAAGTCGCCCGAGATCGGCCTGGTCGACGTGGTCACCCCCAACTACATGCACGCCGCGGTGGCCCGGGCCGCCATTGCCGCCGGCAAGCCGTGCTCCTGCGAGAAGCCGCTGGCCGGCACGCTCGACGAAGCCCGCGAAATGGCCGAGGCCGCCAAGAAGGCGGGCGTGCCCACGTTCGTCTGGTTCAACTACCGCCGCTGCCCGGCCGTGGCGCTGGCCCACCAGTTGGTCAGAGATGGCCAGATCGGCGAGATCCGCCACGTGCGGGCGACCTACCTGCAGGATTGGGCCGACGAGTCGATCCCGCTCCTGTGGCGGTTCGAGAAAGAGTGGGCCGGCTCCGGCGCCCACGGCGACTTAAACGCCCACATCATCGACATGACCCGCTTCGTCACCGGCGACGAGATCACCGAGGTCGCCGGCGCGATCGCCAAGACGTTCATCACCAAGCGAAAAAAGCTCACCGGCACGGGTGGCGAAACGCTGGGCGCCGGGTCGGGCGCCGGCGAGGAGGGCGACGTGACCGTCGACGACGCCGTCTTGTTCCTCGCCCGCTTCGCCGGCGGCGCCGTCGCCAGCTACGAGGCCGCCCGGCAGGCCACCGGCAACCAGAACCGCAACACCTTCGAAATCAACGGCACGAAGGGCGCGCTGAAGTTCGACTTCGAGCGGATGAACGAGCTGGAATTCTACGACGCCACGCGGCCCCGCGCCGTGCAGGGCTGGACCACGATCATGTGCACCCACGGCGGCGACCATCCCTACGTGGCCAACTGGTGGCCCGATGCCCACATCATCGGCTACGAGCACGGCTTCACCAACCAGGCCTTCGACATCATGAAGGTGCTCGGCGGCGAAGCGCCGACCGTGCCCATCCCCGATTTTGCAGACGCCTACCAGACGCAGCGCGTGCTGGAGGCGTCCCTCCTCTCGGCCGACGAAAACCGACCCGTCAAGATCGATGAGGTGAAATAGAACCCAAGGGCCCAAACAGCCCCGCCTGCGAGTCGCGCACGACGCCACACCTCGTGCGACTCGCGAAACGACACGTCGCGACGCAGGGCGTCACGGGCATACGGAGGCTGCCCGCGGCGCCCGCTTTTTTGCGCCGCCGTGCTGTGCCGAGAGCCGTACCGCTATCTCCGCCAAAACGCCCGGGGGCTGCGTCCCCCGGGGTCGAACCGCCTCTGCGGCCGGTGGCTGTTGAGAAAGTAGTGCCTCGGCGATTTGGGTGCCACTGCTGGCGTGTCCAGCAGTGATTTTCGGGAGAGTTTGCACTGCACTGCTGGGCAAGCCAGCAGTGGCACCCTTGTTCAACGGCCTGCTACCGGCGACGGGCGATCAGGATGTAGTACACGAGCGTCATAACCGCCGTAAGCAGTGCCGCCACGTAGGTCATTGCGGCGGCACTCAAGACTCGGTTGACGTAGACCATCCCTTGCGAATCGACGATCCCCAACTCGGCCAGTTGGGCCTTCGCCCGGCTGCTGGCGTTGAACTCCACCGGCAGGTTCACCAACTGAAAGAAAACAACACACCCGAACAGGGCCACGCCCGCCCAGAGGAGCGCGGGCGCACTGAAAATGATGCCGAGAATCACCAGCCAGAAGCTCGCATTGCTACCGAACCCGGCAGCCGGCACCGCTGCGTTGCGGATCACCAGCGGGCCGTAGGCCCGGGCGTCCTGAATGGCATGTCCGGCTTCGTGGGCGGCAATCCCCACGGCCGCCAGGGTCTGGCTTTGGTGGACTTGCTGGCTAAGCCGTAAGACCTTGTGCCGCGGGTCGTAGTGATCGCTCAGATGTCCCCGCACGACCTGAATGTCGACGTCTTGGAGCCCCGCAGAATCGAGGATGTGCCGAGCTGCCGCCGCCCCGCTAAGCGGCGCCCGCCTCCGCTGGGCGCTGGCATACGCCGACTTCACCCAGACTTGGGCAATCACACCCAGAAGCAAGAACGGTCCAACCAACATCCAAAACAACGGGTCGAACAAGCCAATCATCGCTTCACTCCTGTCGGGCCGGGACGCCGGCCGCTTTCAAAGGAATTCCCACAATGCTATTCGACGGCTACACCGCTTTCTTGACGATGGCCGTATGCTCCTCCAATTCTACGCAGCCCGGCAACGTGCGGGTCCATCGACTCCACGCCGGAGCCGCAGCCCGGCAACAGGGGGGTACATCGGCCAAATCACTCTACCACATCGGACCTCCCCAAACCACCCGATCATGGGCCGAGAACGGCCCAAACACGACTGAAACAGGTCAGCCCACGGCTGCGTAGGGCGGCTTGCGGAGGTAGCCTTCCTTCTCGGCCACGAGGTCCAGGTAGAGCCCGGCTACTTCTTCCACCAAAGGGATGAAATCCTCTCCTTCCGGCCGGCGACCGAGGTCAATCGTCTTCAGATAGTTCCGGCAGCCGTCGCAGGCCTCGATCCAGCGGGCGTCTTCCCCGGCGATGGTCAGCCGGCTCAACTCCGGCGAGTCCTCGCCGGTGCAGAAGGGGCAGACCAACCGGCCAAACGGCCAGCGATGCCCGCACAGCGAGCAGCAGAGCACGCGGCCAGCGTCGTCGGGCCGCAGACTGGCCAGGCCGGGCGTTGAGCCGCACGCCGGGCAGGAACCGTCCGACGCGGCGGCCACGGCCCCGTGCTCGACAAGATGTCCCACTGCGCAAGTGACGAACGGCGCAGCCGCCAGACGCCCCACAAAAACCAAAAGTTCGCCCGAGACCTCCAGCCGGTCGGCCAGCGACGCGAGGTGCTCCTCGTCCGGGCCGAAGGCCGCCGCCCGCAGCAGGCCCTCGAGCAGCTCCGGCCGGCCGGCCACGGCCGACCCGAGCCGGGACAGGTCCGCCCCGGGATCACCGTGCTCGTGGCATGCGTCGAGGATCGAGCGAAACAGCCGTTCGGCCGCCGCGGCATCGAACGCGAGCATCTCCGGCCGCAGGGCCGGGCCCTGGTGCGAGGTCCCGGAAGACCGGGCCGGCGCCGAATCGCCAAGCCCCGCCAAAGTAGCCGCCTGGGCCTTGAAAACGGCAATCCGAAAGCGGACGTACTCCCCCGAGACCGACTCTCCCGGCAATAAGCCGGCCAGACGGCCTG
>JBDRTC010001333.1:0-3636 GCA_043824335.1 Planctomycetota bacterium
CTCAACCGGGTGGTCGATCGAGACACGGCCGAGGTGCTCACCGCGCCGGGCCTCTTCATCGAGGCGATCGTGGCCCCCGACTTCCAGCCCGAGGCCGTCGAGATTCTCACCACGCGGCCCACGTGGAAGGCGAACGTTCGGCTCTTAAAGGTCGGCGATCTCGGCCAGGAGCCGGAGCGTTGGGTCTTCCGCTGCATCGAAGGGGGCGCGCTGATGCAGGAAGCCGACATGCTCGCCGACGAGCAGGACAAGTGGAAGGTCGTTACCGACGTCAGGCCGACCGACGAGCAGTGGGACGACCTCCGCTTCGCCTGGGCGATCGTGCGACACGTCAAATCCAACGCCATCGTGCTTGCGAAGGACCGGATGCTCTTGGGCACCGGGGCGGGCCAGATGAGCCGCGTCGATTCGGTCGAGATCGCCATCAAGAAAGCAGGCGACCGGGCCGCCGGTTCCGTGCTCGGCTCCGACGCCTTTTTCCCGTTCCCCGATTCGATCGAGCGGGCCGCCTCGGCCGGGATTGCCGCCGTGATCCAGCCCGGCGGCTCGAAGAAGGACGAAGAAGTGATTGCCGCCTCGAACGAGCACGGCCTGCCGATGATCTTCACCGGACGGCGGCACTTCAAGCACTAAGAGTTAGGGACGAGGATCGAGGGGTGAGGGGCCCGTTGAAGGTGTAACGATCCCGTGCCGACCATTCTCGACAAAATCGTCGCCACGAAGCGGGAGGAGATCCAGCAGGCGAAAGCCCAAACGTCGGAGGCGGCGCTCGGCGAGCAGTTGGCCGACGCTCCGCCGCCGCGTGATTTTCTCGCCCCGCTGGCCCGAGAAGGACCGATCCGGCTGATCGCCGAAGTGAAGAAGGCGAGTCCCTCCAAGGGCGTGATTCGGGCGGACTTCGACTCAGTAGCGATCGCCAAGACTTACCAGAGGCACGGAGCCGCGGCGATCAGCGTGCTCACCGACGAGCCCTATTTCCAGGGCAGCCTCGACTATCTCCGCCGGATCCGCGCCGCGGTCGACTTGCCCTTGCTCAGAAAGGACTTCATCGTCGATCCATACCAGGTCATCGAAGCGCGAGCCGCGGGGGCAGACGCCGTGCTCTTAATCGCCGAGTGCCTGGACAACGCCACGCTAAAACAGCTTCACGACGCGGTCGTCGATCTGGGCATGACCCCCCTGGTGGAACTCTACGAGCCGGCCAATCTGCCTCGGGTGCTCGACGCCGGCGCGCGGCTTGTGGGCATCAACAATCGCAACCTGCACACGTTCGAGGTCGACCTCGGCCACACGCTGCGGCTCCTCGGCAAGATACCCGCCGATCGCGTCGTTGTCGCCGAAAGCGGCATCCGCACCCGAGCCGACGTCGAGCGGCTCGAGTCGGCCGGAGTCCACGCCATGCTCGTCGGCGAAAGCCTCATGGCCCGCGACGACGTCGGGGCGGCCGTCGACGAGCTGCTGGGAATGAGGCAAGACAACACACCACAGAGACACGGAGAACACGGAGGAGAATGACGAGGGGAACGAAGACCTCTCTTCCCTCCTATTATCTCCGTGTCCTCCGAGACTCCGTGGTGGGCTCACACCTATCCATCCCCTGTTCCCGCAACGAGCCGGCTCAGTTTTCGGCCGGTGGTGCTTAGGGGGTACTGGTCCAGTTCGACGGGCTTGAGCCATCGTGTTCGCGTCGCGTCGGTTTTTCCGTTGGGACCGGAGACGTGTTTGGCCTCGTAGCAATCGAGCGTGATGCGAAACCGGGTGACGCCGTGCTTGAGGGTCTTCAGGTGCTCGCCCAGTTCGATCGTCACCCCGGTCTGCCGCTCGCAGTGGTGAACCAGTTCGCGGCGTAAGGCGGCGGGCTGCCGGGAGCGGACGTGGAACCGTGGGAAGTCCCAGAGCCCCGCCCAGCGGCCGGCGTCGGGGCATCGGACCAGAAGCACGCGGCCCCGGCGGCGGACGAGGAGAGCCACCTCGTGCCGGGCTTCCAAGGTCGCCTTCGCCTTTGGGGGCGGGATTTCCTCCTCAGCCCCCTCGGCCCGGGCCCGGCACAGCGGCGCGACGGGACACGCCTCGCAACGGGGCGTGCGGAGAAGGCACACCTGACTCCCCAACTCCATCAACGCCTGGTTGAACCGACCCACGTCACGCCGCGGCAGCACGCACTCGGCCATCGTCCAGAGCAGTCGCTGGCCGGCCGACGTTGTCGGACTATCGCGATAGGCCAAGAGCCGGCTGAATAAACGGGCGGTGTTCGCTTCCAGGATCGGTTCGCTCGCGTCGAAAGCGATCGAGAGGATCGCCCCTGCCGTGTAGCGTCCGATCCCCGGCAGGCGGCGGACCGTCTCCGGATCGCGAGGAAACCGGCAACCGTGCTTCTCGACGAGGATCCCGGCGGCCCGGTGGAGATTCCGGGCGCGGCTGTAGTAGCCGAGCCCCTCCCAGAGGCGCAGCACTTGTTCCTCGTCTGCCCGGGCGAGCGCTTCAACGCTGGGAAAGCGCTTCACGAACCGCTCGAAATAGAGCCCGACGGTGGCCACCTGGGTCTGCTGAAGCATGATCTCGCTGACCCAGATTCGGTACGGATCGCGGCTGCGCCGCCAGGGCAGGTCTCGCGCGTGTCGGGCGTACCAGGCACACAAACGGCGGCGGAACCGCCTGCGCCACGCCGCGTCGGGGAGCGGCGCCGCAAGAGCAGATTCCTGTTCGACTCGCTGGTCTTTCATGGATAGCCCGTCATGGGCTTGCTCCCCAAGAACGGCGGCCAAAAGCTCACGGCAGCTCGATGTCGTGGATCTCGTACTCAAATCCCTTCGAGAGGATCAATGCGGGAGTCTTGTAGACCAGCGTGTAGTCGTCCAGGGGCCCGTCGACGCCGAAGTAGTAGGCCACGCCGACTCCGTTTTCACTCTGTCCGGTGGTTTCCATGTTGGGCCGGGCCGCCGGCTTCCCCTCGGGGTCCTCAAGGTAGACTTCGTTCTCGTAGATCCAGTTGAGATGCGAATCCAAGGCCCCCTTGGCCTCGTCGAAACGCACGCGGAGGCGAACCTCCCACACCGAGCGGTTCTTGCGGACCTGTTCGAGCATGACCGTCACGCCGGCGACCCGCTGCTCAACCTCCTTGGACTGTTCCAGGTTCTTGAACCGAAAGGTGGCAGTCTTGCCGGGCAGAAGCGCGGTCAGCGTCCCCTTGAGCCGGCCGATCCGTTTAGCGTCTCGCGGCGGCAAACCAAGGGGAATTTCCAACTCCCCGGCCATGGAATCGGGGGTCACGAACACTTCGGACACGGCCTGCAGCGCGTCGACCGACAAGGGGTTGCCGGTTTCGTCGAACGCCTCAACGTCGGCCATCCGCTGCGTGAGCGTGACCGGCGCGAGGCGAGGCTCCCAGGAGACCTCGAGCGTGAGCCGGAGCACTTGGCTAGTCGGATTGCGCAGATCGCGCTGGGCCAGGATCATCACCGGCTCGAAGCGGAACGGGCCGCTGTAACTCACCCCAGCGGCACGCGACGAGTCAGGGTCAGGGCGAGGCACGACGTAGACCGCCTTCTCCTGCCCGTAGGGATAGACACTCATTCCCGCCTGGTCTACAACCTGGTCCAAGACCTCCCAAAAAGGGCCCTCGAAGTCGACCTTGAG